>JAWOHP010000088.1:0-12644 GCA_046485065.1 Desulfobacterales bacterium
GATGGCCTGCGCCAGCACGGTCGCGGTGGTGGTGCCGTCTCCGGCGACATCGTTGGTCTTGGTGGCGGCTTCCTTCAGAAGCTGCGCGCCCATGTTCTCGAACGGGTCGCCGGAGCAAGGGCGATGACCGCCACATCAGGAGGCGGATTTTGCCTTATGACAGAAGGACTTGGTTTATCAGGCATTACTGAAACTCCGATCGTAGTAGTGAATGCGCAAAGACCCGGGCCTGCAACAGGTATGGCTACAAGAACCGCCCAGGCTGATCTTCTGTTTGTAATCAACGCCTCACAGGATGAATTTCCAAGATTTGTTTTTGCTCCCGGCTCGGCTGCCGAAGCTTTTGAGACAACCGCAAGAGCTTTTCATCTTTCAGAGAAATACCAGGTTCCGGCAATAATACTTGTAGACCAGTATCTGAATGATTCTCTTTTTATTGCCGAAAAGGCTTTAAAAGTCCCGGGGAAAGTTAAAAGGTTTGTTGTCAGTGATACTGATATGAAAAACCCTGCGGAATATAAAAGGTATGTATTAACTAATTCCGGAGTCTCTCCGAGAGCTGTTCCCTGCAACGGCAAAGCGATTGTCATGGTATCGGGAAATGAGCACAGGGAAGACGGTCATACAACCGAATCGATAGAGACTCGGATTAAAATGGTGAATAAAAGGAATGCGAAGCTTTCCGGAATGCTTTCCGAAATAAATCCACCTGAAACATATTTCCCCGGATCAAAAATTCTTTTAGCGGGATGGGGATCTGCAAAGGGTGCAATAAGAGAGGCCGTTGATATATTGAGGAAAGAAAGAATCAGCGCAGGATGTGTCAATTTTAACGATTTATGGCCTTTTCCGGCTGATTTGGTAAAAAAGGCACTTATGGCATGTAAAAAATTTTACATGGTGGAGCAGAACAGTACAGCGCAGCTTGGCAGGCTGATAAGGGAACAGACAGCCCTCTCATATTCTGGGGCTGTTCTGAAATATGACGGAAGACCCTTTTATCCGACAGAGATAGCAGATGGAATAAAAAAACAGATGAGGTAACTATGGTCAGCGTAAAAGATTACGATTCAGTTGTTGAGAACAAGTGGTGCCCGGGATGCGGCAATTTCGGAATTCTTGCTGCAATGAAGGATGCCCTTGCGGCACAGGGAATTCCTCCTGAAAAAATTCTTATAATTTCAGGGATAGGACAAGCGGCCAAGACACCTCATTATCTTAAATGCAATCTTTTTCATGCCCTTCATGGAAGAGCGCTTCCCCTTGCTACAGGAGCCAAGATCGCGAATCACGAGCTTACCATAATCGTCAATTCCGGCGATGGCGACTGTTACGGCGAAGGTGGAAATCATTTCATGCACGCGGTCAGGCGCAACATTGATCTTACCGTTCTTGTTCATAACAACAAAGTCTACGGCCTTACAAAAGGTCAGGCTTCTCCGACTTCAGATGAAGGGATGATCACCAAAATACAGAGTGACGGCGTTTTAAGTGAAACATTTAATCCGCTCTCAGTTGCTCTGGCGCTTGGCGCCGGGTTTGTGGCAAGGAGCTTTTCGGGGAAAGCCGAGCACTTAAGCAAAATTATTCAGGAAGGAATAAAACACAAAGGATTCAGCCTTATCGATATACTTCAACCCTGCATATCTTTTAACCATGTCAATACGTTCGACTGGTATAAAAAGCGGGTTTATGATCTGTCTGAAGAAGGACATGTGCCTGATGATTTCAACAAGGCAGTGGAGCTTTCCAGGATATGGGGCGATAAAATACCCATAGGAATTATCTATCACAAAGAAAAACCGTCTTATACGGAAAAGATTAATACACTGAAAAAAGGCCCACTCGTATCAGGAAAATATTCGCAGAAAAAGGTTCAGAACGCGATTCACAGCCTTTGAACTTAGGGCCAATTGCAAAAGTCGTTATTCCCGTGCAAACGGGAATCCAGAAAATTTTGCAACATATTGAAAAGACTGGATAGCGCTGTACTTCACTACGTGCCCAATTTTCGTGGGAATGACAAATTCTTCTTTTTTTAGGACTTTTGCAATTGGCTCCTTTAACAAGAATAATCATGGTTAAAAAAATGATACCTTGACATGGCGCGAAAGAGCTGTTAGCTTGCGCACCAATAAACGCTGTTCCCGGATTAAAACGATTAAAAATTATAACTATTAAATTGTAAGCCCCGGAATACATCCGGGGCTTTTTTTATTTTCCAGGAACACACAATGAAAGGATTACAATGAGTTTTAATAAATTTAATTTTCATCCGCATGTTGCGGCAGGTGCCAGTGCAGCAGGTTATGTTGCGCCGACACCGATACAGGAGCAGGCTATTCCGTCTGTAATGTCAGGGCTTGATGTAATGGGTCTGGCCCAGACCGGTACCGGGAAAACAGCCGTATTTGCGTTACCTATTCTGCACAGACTTATGTCGGGCGGGCGCGGAAAAGTCCGTGCTCTTATAATCGCTCCGACCCGTGAACTTGCGGAACAGATAAACGAAGCCATAAATATGCTGGGACGGAAGACAGGCATCCGCAGCATCAGTATATATGGCGGTGTCGGGATTAACCCGCAATTGCAAAAGCTTAAAAAGGGCATTGAAATTGTCGTTGCCTGCCCGGGAAGACTACTTGACCACATAGACAGGAGGACAATTAATCTGTCCGGGCTTGAGGTTCTGGTCATAGACGAAGCAGACCAGATGTTTGATATGGGATTCATGCCGTCAATCCGGCAGATAATCAAACATGTTCCGCGCAAACGGCAGACTCTTCTTTTTTCGGCTACAATGCCGGATGAGATAAAGAAGCTGGCCCGCGAGTTACTGCATGATCCGGTTACGTTTAAGGTTGGTAAAACAGCTCCGCCGGTTATGATAAGCCACGCTCTCTACCCGGTTGAACAGCATCTGAAAACGGCAATGCTGCTTGAACTGCTGCACCGGACTGATACTAAGTCAGTGCTTGTCTTCACACGAACAAAACATCGCGCCAAGAGGCTGGGAGAACAACTTTCCAAAGCCGGTTTCAGCACCGCTTCATTGCAGGGGAATCTCTCCCAGAACAAGCGGCAGGCTGCCATGGAAGGCTTCCGCGACGGTACTTACCAGATTTTGGTGGCAACCGATATAGCCGCGCGAGGAATAGACGTTAACCGGATATCGCATGTTATCAACTACGATATTTCCGACACACCGGAGGCATATATCCACCGCATTGGCAGGACCGGCCGGGCCGAGAAAAGCGGTGATGCATTTACACTGGTTACAAGGGATGATACGGCGACTGTGCGGGCAATTGAAAGAATTCTCGGGAGTCCGCTTAAGCGCAATAAAATAGAAGGCTTCGACTACACAATGCCTGCTCCCCGGAAAGATGCCGAGTTTGCGCGCATGCCGGCAAATGCGGCGCGAAGCAGAAGATCAGGACGAATCCGTTCCTCCCGACCCTCCCCTTTTTAAATTCTGAGCCAGGTGTAACAGTATCAAAAGTTTCCTCTCTCTTTAACTGAGAGAGTCAGGGTGAGAGGGAAATATACTTTTACAAGAGCTTTAAGTCCAAACAGATGAATTGCTTCGAAGATATCTTCATGGCAATTCGTTTTCTTGACAAATTAGGATGTTATGCTATTCATGCTTTATCCATCATTTTTGATGATCTTAAAAAAGCCATATAGAGGTGAGAGCTTTGCATAACATATTATCAAGAGGTCTGTCAGGGTGATGGGTCTTGGTATATCGCAAGAAATTTTTATGGTGACATAGCAACGCCCCCGGATATCCGACAGGTATAATACAGGCGGATACTGTATAAAGCTTCGTGACTATTTATCCTTTGGGGCTGTCAACATCCTAATGGATGCGGATATGTCGCCGTTGACAAAGGCTGGATTGTATTCTTGCGAATTCCAAAACCCATTACCCGCAGACCTATATTCGAGAAATTCAAAACTATCAGAGGTCTTCTCAAAAAATAAAGAACAGGTTTATGACCGAAGAAAGTTCACAAAGCATTCAAAACAGACTTCTGGAAAGCGAAAGCAGGCTAAGGAGTATTTTCAAGGCGGCGCCGGTCGGAATAGGCGTGGTAGTTAATCGAGTCATAAAAGATGCAAATGATCGCCTGTGCAATATGACCGGCTACAGCAGGGATGAGCTTGTGGGCCAAAACTCCAGGATGCTTTACTTAACCGATTCTGATTATAACTATGTAGGCAGCGAAAAATACCGCCAGATAGCTGAAAAAGGCACCGGTTCTGTTGAAACACGCTGGCGCATCAAAGACGGCTCTGTTATCGACGTGCTTCTCAGCTCCACGCCTTTTAACCCAGCCGATCTTTATGCAGGCGTCACTTTCACGGCTTTGGATATTACTGAACAAAAGCTGACTTATAAGGAACTGCAGCATGAAAAAGAGAGATTTCAAAGTCTTATTCAGAACGCCCCTTTCGGAATGATAGTTATTGATGAAAACGGAAACTTTACTTATGCGAACCCCAAGTTTATCGAAATATTCGGTTATAATCTGAAAGATGTTCCTGACGGGAAACGATGGTTTGAGCTGGCATATCCTGATTCGGAATACAGAAATCAGGTCGTATCAGCCTGGATTGAGGATTTGAAAACATACGAACCGGGTGAAAAGAGGCCCAGAATTTTTGATGTCACCTGCAAAGATGGTTCCCGGAAGAATATTCATTTCATCCCGGTAAGTCTTAAGACAGGCGAAAATCTTGTTGCCTGCGAAGACATCACCGAGAGAATAAAACTGGAGGATCAGCTACGCCAGGCTCAGAAGATGGAATCTGTTGGCCGACTGGCGGGAGGAGTAGCACATGATTTCAACAATATGCTTCAGGCTATCATCGGATATGCTGAACTGGCCATGATGAAGATTCAGCAGGGCGAAGCCCCCGATGCAGACTTGGTCCAGATAAGTCAGGCCGCACAGAGAGCCACTAACTTGACGAAGCAACTGCTGGCCTTTGCCCGCAAGCAGACGGTGAGCCCAAAAGTGCTGGATTTGAATAAAACTGTGACAAGCATGCTTGGAATACTGAACCGGATCATAGGCGAGGATATAGAACTGGTATGGAAGCCGGGGCTCAACCTATGGCCGGTGATGATGGATCCTGCTCAGATCGACCAAATCCTGGCCAATCTTCTGGTTAATTCCAGGGATGCCATCTCGGGAGTAGGGAGGGTGACAATAGAAACGGAAAATGCGCTGCTCGACGAATTTTATTGCCGTGTTAATCCGGGCTTTGTGCCAGGAGAATATGCTATGCTGGTTGTCAGTGATACAGGATACGGAATGGACAAAGAAACTGTTACACACATCTTCGAGCCCTTTTTTACAACCAAGGAGATAGGGAAAGGCACCGGTTTGGGGCTGGCTATGGTCTATGGCATCGTAAAACAAAACAGTGGGTTTATTAATGTTCAAAGCGAGCCCAGCCAAGGAACTATTTTTAAAATATATCTGCCCCGGTGTAAGGCTCAGGTGGAAACTGAAGATATGGTACAGGAAGAGATAACTCCCGGTGGTAAAGAAACAGTACTGATAGTTGAAGATGAAAAAATGCTCCTTGAATTTGTTGGTACAATCCTGGAAGAGCAGGGTTATAAGATTCTGGCAGCAGAAACTCCGGCAGTTGCACTGACAATGGCGCGTGAATATAATAGTTCGATCCATTTGCTTGTTACAGACGTGGTGATGCCCGGAATGAACGGCCGGGAGGTTAAAGAGGCGGTTAAGCATCTATACCCGGATATCAAAACAATTTACATGTCCGGATACACGGCTGATATTATTGCCCTCAAGGGAATAATCGACGAAGGCACAGCATTTCTGCAAAAGCCTTTTACGATAAATTTGCTATCCTCAAAAGTCAGGGAAGTGCTTGATAGTTGAACCAACGACCTGATAAAAAGATAGTCAAAAAGCCTGAAACGATTGAACCACAGAAAATTTCATTATGAAATATATTGATGTTGACAATATTGAAAGCATGCCTGCCGGTATGCTTAAAGAAGGAGAGGTTTTTTCTTTCAAGTGCCACAGCGGGCTTGCCTGCTTTAACAAATGCTGCAGGAACATAAATCTTTTTCTGTATCCATATGATGTATTGAGGCTAAGAAAAAAACTGAAAATATCTTCAGATGATTTTCTGGATAAATATACAGATGTAGTTATGCGTCCTGCAAAGCATTTTCCCGAAGTCATCCTTAGAATGTCCGAAAGTCTTGAAAAAGAGTGCCCTTTTTTGACTGAAACAGGTTGTTCTGTTTATTCGGACCGCCCCGACACATGCAGAACATTCCCGGTTGAACAGGGCATTTATTATGATGTCAAAAAAGGATCCTCCTCTCCTGTATATTTTTTCAGACCCCCTGATTTTTGTCTCGGTCAAAATGAAAGCAGGGGATGGACAACAGTATCATGGGCAAAAGATCAGGATGCGACATTACATAATAAAATGACAGCCATTTGGGCCGGGATTGTAAACCTGTTTCAAAACAATCCATGGGGAGATGAAGGGCCGGAAGGACCAAAGGCAAAAATGGCTTTTATGGCGGCATATAACATTGACATGTTCCGGGATTTCATCTTCAAAAGCAGCTTTTTGAAACGATACATCATAAAACACGAATTATTGATAAAGATGAAACATAGCGACGAGGAGCTGCTGAAGTTCGGCTTTAACTGGATAAAATATTTCTTGTGGGGTGTAAGCACAAAAAATATCCGTCAAAGATGACGGCTTCTTAAAAAGCCATCAAAAAATCATTCTTGAAGCGGGCCTTCTTTCCGGGACATATTCACGAGAAATCTTCCCATCGTTCCATTCTTTTGAAACATACAGATTGCAGTAACAGCTCCCGTATTCAATCACATCCTGAACCCTGTACACACAGGGGCATATGATATCCTCATCGCTTTTTCTGTTTCCCGCTGCCAGCCTGCACGGGCATGCCATGTAGCCATACCTCTCCTTGTTAAAACAAAGAGCTTCAAGCAGTTCCATTACTCTTTCTTTTTCATTGTTGAAATAATAGCCCTTCGGTTCCTGAACTTTTTTCAACATTTCATAAAGTGCTTTGGCCTCCATTATATACCCAGCGCCTCCTTTATCTCTTTTTCTTTGTAACCGACGATTACCTTATCGCCTATTATAACTGTAGGAAATGAGCAATTTGGATTAAATTTCTTTACTTCCTCAAGTATTGCAGCCCTTTCTTCACCCTGTAAAAGATCGACATCAACAAAATCGTACTTGACTGTGCATTCGTTGAGGAGCTTCTTTGTGGATTTGCAGTGACTGCATGTGCTGAGTGAAAATATCTTGACCGGTGGCATGTTAGCATCCTTTCATAAAATTTGACGGCTTCTAAGCCATTAAGTATTATATTCCTTAACTCTATTCAACGAAATTTTACGTTTATATTTTTAAATTCCTCTTTCCTCGTGCCTCATGCCTTTCGCCTTATGCCTTAACATCACAAAGGACAGCAAGCATATTAGGAAAAGAGGCAGGATGAAAAGAATCTCCTGATAAGATCGTTTCAATGCTTTTTTCAGCAGCTTGGGCAAAATCAATTCTACTCTTTATAACGGACAGGCGCAAAAGGTTTCTGATTGCGACAGAGCCCGAGGATGCGATTACGCTGTCCGAATCATCTTTTACCCTCAGGATAAGGTTTTTATCATGTTCTGCGCCTGTCATGTAAAAGCCGCCGTGTTCAGTATCATAAAATAATCTTAAATGCTCTTCCGAAAGCAAAACGGCTGTTTCAAGCCATTTTGATTCAAAATCGGTTTCGTAAAGATCGATAAGCCCGGAAATAAGAAATGCGTAATCGCTTCCCATTCCAAAAATATTTTTTTCCCCGTCCCGCCATCTTCTGAAGAGCTTTCCTGTCTTTTCGTCATATAGTGCAGACAATATGAATTCTGCAGCATTTTTTGCCGCTTCAAGGTATTTCTTATCGCCAAGAACCTGAAATGCCTTACAAAGAGCCGATATCATAAGACCGTTCCAGGAAGTTAGTATCTTATCGTCAAGATGCGGTCTTATTTTTTTTATTCGCGTTTGATACAGTTTGTTTTTTGCTTCGTTTAAGATCCGGACTGTTTTTTCTTCTGAAAGATGAAATTTTTCTGCCGTCTCTTCAACTGTTTGTTTCACATGAAGTATGTTTTTCCCTTCAAAATATCCGTGTGGGTCTTGTTCCGCGTTTCCTCCGGGTAAAACACCAAAATGGAATGAAAATATTTCTGCCGTTTCAACTCCCAGAATGTCATTCAGTTCTTTTCTGCTCCAGACATAAAAAGCCCCTTCAATCTTTTCGTGTGCTTCTTCAAGGCTTATCTTACCCGGTTTATTCGGGATACTATCCGCATCTTCAGCCGAATAAAAGCCTCTTTCAGGGCTTCTCATGTCACGAAGAACATAACCGGCGGTCTCTTGGGCAATTGCAGCAAATGAATCATCTGATGTAATTCGATAAGCTTCAAGGTATGCCGGAATAAGCTGTGCATTATCGTACAGCATTTTTTCAAAATGCGGAATATGCCATTTTTCATCGGTTGAATATCTGTGGAATCCTCCGCCGATTTGATCGTATATGCCTCCTCTTGCCATTGCTTTCAGCGTAAAGACTGCAATCTGAAGAGCCTTTTCAGCAAAAGCCGCATTTCCTGCTTTTTTCCCGTATGAATGGTAAGCAAGCAGAAAATTTAATATGGACGGGGATGGAAACTTCGGAGCTTTTCCAAATCCACCTGACTTTTCATCAAAAACGGAAAGATAATATTCAAAGGCTTTCTCAAGATGAGCATGTCTGTTTTGTTTTAATGCAGGAATTTTCTGCCGCTGAGAAAGATTTGTTTCCAATACCCCGGTAAGTGCATCAGCGGAGCCGATTATTTTCCCATAAGTAACGGGGTCATTCCATGCAACTGCGATTTTATTCAGAAGATCCGACCATGAGGTAATACCGAACCTTGATCTTCCCGGAAAATAAGTGCCGCCAAAAAATGGTTTGAGTTTAGGTGTTAAAAATACATTCAGAGGCCATCCGGCTGAACCTGCAAGTGCGGTTACGGCGCTTATATAAATCCGGTCAATATCCGGCCTTTCTTCTCTGTCAACTTTTATACATATGAAATTTTTATTCATTATTAATGCAACTGCAGGATCTGTAAAGGATTCCTTTTCCATTACATGGCACCAGTGGCACGTTGAATAACCTATTGATAATAAAACCGGCTTATTTTCTTTTTCCGCCCTGGCAAACGCCTCTTCGCCCCACGGGTACCAGTCAACCGGATTATATGCATGCTGCATAAGATACGGACTCTTCTCTTTAATCAGATGGTTAGGAATCTTATTCATACCAATATCCTTCAGGCACTATGGCCAATTGCAAAAGTCGTCTCCTTTTAGAACTTTTGCAATTGGCTCACTATTCATTTTCATAATTTCGAGCTTGACAATAATAACGACACTCTTATTTTAATTGATAATAATTCCTAATTAGGAATTGTCCAATTATTTGATCGAATAAATATAAATAATCTTTCCACGAAGGGAGGAAGTAAATGGAAAAAGAAGAATCAAGTTCCAAAAAATCATTAAATCCAAAAGAAGTCACAATTTGTGAAGCTACGGCGAGGATGCTTGAAAAAGCTAAAAAGGACGGTGTTGAAACAGCTTTTGACAGGGCTATGAATATGAAAGCATGTCCCATCGGAGCCGATTCGGCATGCTGCAAGCATTGCGCAATGGGGCCCTGCAGGCTTAACTCAAAGGATCCTTACGGGAAAGTCGGGGTATGCGGTGCCACTATCGATACCATACAAGCCCGAAATTTTGCACGTATGGTTGCAACCGGTGCGGCGGCACATACAGACCATGGTATGGCCATGGTGGATCTTTTCCGTGAGGTGGTCAACGGTAATATAAAGGAATATCAGATTAAAGATGTCGATAAACTGATAAATGTTGCACAATCTATTGGAATTGAGACTGAGGATCGGAGCGTGAAGGAAATTGCCACCGATCTTTATAAGGAATTGGAACGGACATATACTCAGGTGGAGGGCGAGATTCCCTTTGCCAAGCGCGTACCTGAAAAGACTCTGGAACTCTGGCGAAAACTTGGCATTGTGCCCCGGGGTGCCATGCGCGAGATTATGGAGTTGCTGCATCGCACACACATCGGTGTGGATCAGCACTATGAAAACATTACAAAACAGAGCAGTCGTACAGCTTTGTCCGACGGATGGGGCGGTTCGATGGTGGCCACGGAGATTTCCGACATTCTTTTTGGCACACCAACCCCGATTGCAGTGGAGGTAAACATGGGCGTCCTCAAAAAGGACCAGGTCAATGTTATCATTCACGGTCACGAACCTAACATGTTCGAATCGATGCTCGTTTCTGTAAATGAACCAACACTTGTCCAGGCTGCAAAGGATGCCGGAGCCCAGGGGATAAATCTCGTGGGGATGTGCTGTTCCGGCGCCGAAATGATGTCACGGCATGGTATTCCTCATGCCGGCAATTTCATGTCCACAGAAGCGATCCTGGTGACCGGTGCAGTTGACGCCATGTGTGTGGATATCCAATGTATAAAACAGGGGCTGGTAAGCGTGGCCGACTGTTATAAAACGCCCCTGATTACAACCAATTCGAGGGCTCATATAGAGGGTGCAACACATATTGAATTTGACCACCATAACCCACAGAAATGTACAGATGAGGTTGTCATAAGGGCGATAACCCGGTTCAAAAACCGGACGGCCGCAATTGAGATTCCGAATATCCGTAATATCGGTATTCACGGATTCTCCCATGAGTACATCAATTACATGCTGGGTGGTACTTTTAGGGGAAGTTATACGCCTTTAAACGACAACATTATAAACGGCCGCATTCGTGGCGTGGCCGGTGTTGTAGGCTGTACAAATCCGAGGATAAAGCAGGACTGGGCGCATGTCGAACTAGTTAAAGAGCTTATTAAAAATGATGTGCTTGTGCTTCAGACAGGTTGTTCACAGATTTCCCTGGCAAAAGCGGGGCTCTATACTCCTGAAGCTGCCTGCCTTGCAGGGCCTGGTTTGCGGGAAGTCTGCGAAACGGTGGGCATGCCGCCTGTTCTTGGAATGGGATCATGCGTGGACAACAGCCGAATCCTTATTGCCGCTTCAGAAATGGTGCGTACAGGCGGCCTAGGTAACAGCATTGCCGATCTTCCGGCCGCAGGAGCTGCTCCAGAATGGATGAGCGAGAAAGCCATATCGATTGGACAATACTTTGTCGCTTCAGGTGTTTATACCGTGTTTGGCGTTACCTTTCCTATTGTCAAGGAGACCAAATTCCATAAGCTTCTGTTTGAAGGACTTGAGCAACAGGGATTGGGGAAATGGGGATTTACTCCCGATCCGTATGAAATGGCAAAAATGATCCCAGCATGAGGATGGCAAAGAAAACAACTGTCAACCAAACCTCATTCTGTGTAAATTCCCCGGAAAGGTTATGAATAAAGGCAAAACCACCCAGGAAAAGCATGAGCAAAATAAGCAAAAGGTTGAATGCTCCGCTTACCAAGGAAAAACGACGGTTGGTTTTTTCGTAGAGAATGGATCGACTGTATTCTTTTTCGTCATAAATGTCCTTTAATTCCCCGGGAAGATTCTCAGAACGCTTTGCCGAATTCAAATAATCGAGTATTACATCGAAGGAAAACTGTGCAAGAAGAATGAAAACTATCAGATTAAAAATCATAATTTGCTGGCTTTGGAGAGTGCAAAAATAAACAAATCAGAATATTAATTGCTGATCGATGAGTTTCTTCTCCACGATTCTTGTTTCCAGTAGTTTCAGGTAGTTGGAAATGAATTCTGACTGGTAGTACTTGAGAGCCATCTTGACATAAAATCGTGCCAATTCGAGATCATTATCCATTTCACTAACAAGGGCTAAATTATAAAAAGCCGCCGCCGCCTTCTGTGGATTTTCATGACGGATGAAACTCAGTAAAATATCTTCGGCTGCATCCCAGTTGTTTCGTGAAATGAATTTTCCTGCTCTTTTTAACCAGATAGTTTTTCCGGCATAAAAACTCCTTTCCTCCAGCCTGAATGTCGGCGCAATGCGTTTGCCATAGTGATAACCCAAATGATAACCCGTCTCTAAATAATTGGATCGGATAAATTCTACATCAATCAGCATATTCTGTATGGCATTTAATGCTTCCCAATCAGAATGCCTGGCATAGAACTTAAGGGAATCTTTAAAAATAAATTCATCAAACAAACTTAGCCTGGTAAGATCATAAAATCGCCAGACAGCAGTGATTTGCCTGCTGATGTATGCAATGTAATATGGTTCGTATGCTCCCCGGGAGAGTTGATATAATAAATCTGTAGCAAGTCTGTCATTTATATAAATATAATCCAGTGTGATCAGGGCATCTGTTTCATGTTTAAAAGCCAGGTCTGATAATTCATTGCTGTTTAATCTGGCTGGTACATAAATGGAGTCTTCCGGAACAGATTCCAGGATGTGTGCATCTGAGATAGTTAAAGCAGAAGGAATTTCTTCAATAATAAAGCCCAGGCTTTTAA
>JAWOHP010000113.1:0-3596 GCA_046485065.1 Desulfobacterales bacterium
TGCCGAGAGAAAAGCGTATTAAATCTCCGGTTGTAATAAGCAACGGTAAAATAATCTGGTTGGCGGGTTTTGTAATTGATAATTCTGTTAAAGTGACCACCGGCACCAGAAAAATACTTAAGGCAGAACTTTCTCTTGCCTAATATTTAATTATGGTTATTATTGAACCAATTGACTTCTTACTAGCAAATCATATTTCTGGTTATTTATTGTTTGTGGATCATTTCCAAATCAGCTGGTGATTTTTGTAAGGATTCGAGGATTCAAGGATTCAAGGATTCGAGTGAGAAGAAACTGGATTCAAGCGGAATGCTGAAAGTCATTATAAAATCATTAAAAAAAACAAACACTTGAACCCATGAACCCTGGAATCCTTGAACCCTTTCTCCCGGCTATTTGGGAGAAGAATATTTTTTGTCATCTTTCATGACAGATTTTTTTTAGGAGGTAAAACATATTGAATCCATTCTATAAGAACCTGTCTTTATGGATAGTCATAACTCTTATGATGGTCATGCTGTATAACCTTTTTAACCAGCAGCATGTAGCGGAAACCAGCCTTAGCTATTCAGAATTTATTACCATGGTTGAAGGTGAGAAGGTGAGCGAAGTTGTTATCCAGGGGCAGGAATTGTATATTACGGATGTAAATAAGGCCCGTTTCAGGGTTTATGCCCCTCCTGACGCCGATCTTATTAAAATCTTAAGAGGAAAAGGTGTTGCGATAAAGGCGAAACCGCCCGCCGAATCTCCATGGTACATGTCAGTGCTTGTTTCATGGCTTCCCATGATTGTTCTTATCGGAGTCTGGATATTCTTCATGAGGCAGATGCAGGCGGGAGGCGGAAAGGCCATGTCTTTCGGGAAAAGCCGGGCCAAGCTTATGTCTGACCAGTCCGAAAAAGTAACTTTTGAAGATGTCGCAGGCATAGAAGAGGCAAAAGAAGAACTGAGCGAGATTGTTGAGTTTTTAAAAGAACCCAAAAAATATACCCGTCTTGGAGGCCGTATTCCCAAGGGTGTTCTTCTTATGGGACCTCCCGGAACCGGTAAAACGCTTTTAGCCCGTGCCATCGCTGGAGAAGCAGGTGTTCCGTTTTTCAGCATAAGCGGATCCGATTTTGTGGAAATGTTTGTAGGTGTCGGCGCATCCCGTGTCAGAGATCTTTTTGTTCAGGGGAAAAAGAATGCCCCCTGTATAATATTCATTGATGAAATAGATGCCGTCGGCAGGCATCGTGGTGCCGGTCTCGGCGGCGGGCATGATGAAAGAGAACAGACCTTAAACCAGCTTCTTGTTGAAATGGACGGTTTCGAGTCAAACGAAGGTGTTATCCTGATTTCCGCTACAAACAGGCCTGATGTTCTTGATCCGGCATTATTACGCCCGGGCCGATTCGACCGGCAGGTTGTAGTTTCGCTTCCGGATATAAAGGGTCGCGAGAAGATTCTCCAGGTACACATGAAAAAATCGCCTATAGGAGATGATGTTACACCTCTTATCCTTGCGAAGGGAACTCCGGGATTTTCAGGGGCCGACCTTGAAAATCTTGTTAACGAGGCAGCGCTGTATGCCGCGAAAAGGGATAAAGAGAAGGTCGAAATGGCCGATTTTGAAGATGCAAAAGACAAAGTCTACATGGGGCTTGAGAGAAAATCGAAGGTTATAAAAGATGAAGACAGGAAGACTACGGCTTACCACGAAGGAGGCCACGCTCTTGTAGCGCGCTTTCTGCCGGATACCGATCCGGTCAACAAGATAACGATCATACCCAGGGGAAGGGCGGCAGGCGTTACCTGGTTTTTGCCCGAAGAAAGGGATTTCAAATATAAGGATCAGCTTGAAAGCCAGCTTGCAATAGCATTCGGAGGGCGTGCTGCCGAAGAGATTGTTTTTAACCGGATCAGCACAGGCGCTTCAAACGATATCAAGCAGGCTACCGAGCTTGCCCAGCAGATGGTCCGCTCATGGGGTATGAGTGATGCGCTTGGTCCTCTCTCATACGCTAAAAATGAAGAGCAGATTTTTCTCGGCCGTGAAATTTCCCAGCACAGGGACTATTCGGAAGAGACAGCCAGGAAGATTGATGAAGAGATAGTCATTCTTATTAAAAAGGCACACGATACCGCAAAAAAGATCCTTAATGAAAACCTGGAAGTTCTGCACAAGCTGGCTGAATTGCTTCTTGAAAAAGAGACTGTTATGGGAAAGGAGCTTGATGAACTTATTATTTCCCTTAAGCCGGATGCCGTGCTGTCCGCCAACAATGCCGGAGACGCGTAATAATCTTTGTGGCTTTGTGTGAGAACAGCTTTTTACGAAGCCGTCAGAAGCGGTTGTGATGAAATCATATAAAATAGAGTGGGGTCCATATAGCCTTGAACTGGGTGATAAAACCAGGATAATGGGCATAGTAAATGTAACTCCGGATTCCTTTTCAGACGGCGGCTTTTTTTTTGACCCTGATGCGGCAGCCGATCAGGGTCAAAAGCTGGAAGAGGATGGCGCGGATATCATTGATATAGGCGGAGAATCGACCCGTCCTTTTTCCGAAAACGTATCTGCAGAAGAAGAAATCAGGCGTGTTGTACCTGTCATAGAGAGGCTTTCCGAACGGGTTTCAATTCCTGTTTGCATCGATACAACCAAAGCTGTTGTCGCAAGGCATGCCATTGAGGCGGGCGCTTCAATGATTAATGACATAAGCGCGTTCAGGTTTGATGATGAACTGCCTGATGTTGCCGCCAAATACGGTGTTCCGGTTATCTTGATGCATATGAAGGGAACTCCAAAAGATATGCAGGTATCTCCGGAATATGATGATCTTTTCTCGGATATAAAGAAGTTCCTCCTTGATGCTGTTAACAGGGCTGTTGGAAGAGGCGTAGAAAAGTCAAAAATCATTGTTGATCCCGGAATCGGATTCGGAAAAACAATCGATCATAATCTTCTCTTAATCAGGCATATCGACAAATTTATCGATCTTGATGTTCCTTTACTTGTTGGACCTTCACGCAAAGCCTTTATTAGAAAAATTCTGAAAACCAAAGCCGGAGATGAACCGAAACCCCGTGATCCTGCTGTTGAGACCGGAACACAGGCGGCTGTTGCCGCTGCCGTCTTGTCCGGCGCGCATATGGTAAGGGTGCATGATGTCGCAAATACGGTTTCAACCTTAAAAATTATTGATGCGATAAAGAAGGCAGAAGGCTAAAGGCATAAGGCGAAAGGCGAGAGTCGTGAATTGTGGATCGTAGATAGTAGATCGCAGATCGTGAATCGTGAATCGAATCCGCCAGAAAGATTGGCGGACCTTCGGCGAACGACGAATCACGATCAACGATGTACAATATTTGAAATTCAGCTTTTAAAACCAGGAATCAGGAACCAGAAACCAGAAACCCAGGAATTTATAAATGCTACTTGTTATTGACGTTGGAAATACTAATATTGTGATGGGAATCTATGACGGCAGTCACCTCGTCAGGGACTGGCGGATTCGTACTGAGCACAATACCACGGAAGATGAATTTAACGTACTTGCCCGAGGCCTCTTTGCGACCGGGAACATCAATCCGGAAAATATCAGCAAAAC
>JAWOHP010000047.1:0-4060 GCA_046485065.1 Desulfobacterales bacterium
GATATACCCGATTCGGTATGTATGGTTGTTACCGACCTGTCGGAGCAAAAACGTAATGAAG
This sequence comes from Desulfobacterales bacterium, assembly GCA_046485065.1. Taxonomy (GTDB): domain Bacteria; phylum Desulfobacterota; class Desulfobacteria; order Desulfobacterales; family RPRI01; genus RPRI01. The sequence continues at coordinate 62 of JAWOHP010000047.1, forward strand.
AGATGCTGGCAGAGGGAAAACTGACAACTCAAATTCTGCATCAGGCTTCGGAAATATTTGTTCTCTGCGATAACCAGGGCCGTATCATCCGTTCAAGTCAGTCGGCCAATATGTTATTCGGTGCAAACCCTTTATTCCAGACGTTTGACGAGGCATTTCACCTCGTCTATCCCGACGGGACTCCCTTTAACCTTCTATCTGTAGTAAGTGATGAGATCATAGACACCCTTGAGGTCACTTTCAAGCATGCGGATAGCAAGGCCTTCTCTTTTCTTCTGAGGGCAAACCCCCTTATAACTCCGAAAGGTTCGATCGGTATTGTTGTCGTAATGGTGGACATAACCCCGAGGAAGAAGATGGAGGAAGCGCTGAAAAGATCCAACGAAGAACTCGAACAGAAGGTCGAGAATCGGACGGCAGAACTTTTCATCGCAAAAGAAGAAGCTGAAAAAGGAAGACAAAAAGCTGAAAACGCCTTTTTGGAAATTAAAAAGTTAAAAGATCAACTGGAAGCTGAAAGAGCATATCTGCAGGAAGAGATTAAACTCGAATTCAACCATGAGAAAATTATCGGCAAAAGTGACGGGCTCAAATACGTGCTTTATAAAATTGAGCAAATTGCCGGCAGCGATACCAGTGTATTGATTCTTGGTGAGACAGGAACGGGCAAAGAGTTGGTCGCAAGAGCCATTCACGCCTTAAGCTTGCGCAAAAACCGGGCTATGATAAAAGTAAATTGCGCAGCGCTGCCCGCAAACCTGATTGAAAGCGAATTGTTCGGTCATGAGAAAGGGGCTTTCACCGGCTCTCATTCCAGACAACTTGGACGATTCGAAGTTGCAAATGGCGCCACACTCTTTCTGGATGAAATCGGCGAATTGCCGCTGGAATTACAACCGAAACTGCTCAGAGTGCTACAGGACGGAGAGTTTGAACGGCTGGGCAGCTCCATTACAATCAAGGTCAATGTACGGATTATTGCCGCCACAAATCGTAACCTGGAAGAGGAGGTCCGCAATAGAAATTTTCGCGAAGATCTCTGGTACCGGTTGAATGTTTTTCCGATTACCATGCCGCCGCTCCGGGATCGCATTGATGACTTACCGGTTCTTGTGGATTATTATGTCAAACGGATTTCCAAGCGGTTGGGCAAGAGAATTGAAATCATTCCGGTAGGTGTAATGGATGCTTTACAAAATTATCACTGGCCCGGTAATGTTCGGGAGCTGGAAAACGTCCTTGAGCGGGGGGTTATCAATACTTCCGGGCCGAAACTGCGCCTGATCGATGAATTCAGAAAGCCGTTCAAGAATTTAAGTATAAGCAATAAAACTTTAGAAGCATTTGAAAGGGAATATATTATAAGGGTGCTTGAACAGACCCATTGGAAAATCGGCGGGAGAAACAGCGCTGCTGAAATCCTCGGGCTCGACCGCAGCACCCTCCGCGCTCGCATGCGTAAACTTAACATCCAAAAACCATAAATTTTTACCTCATCCATGGAAACCGTGCAGTACAAAATACCGCAGTTCGCACATCGTACTTCGAAATTCGATGTGCGATATTCGATATTCTAATTATTTCCTCCAATCGTAACATTATTCTGACAACTGCTATAAAGGGTTAAATATGACCAAGGGTTAAATATGACCCTTATTTTGTGGCTGTTAATAACAGCCCGGCAGATACTATTTTAACTAATTGTTTTTAAATATCAGAGTGTTGTGTAATTAATATCAAAGTGGTTCAAATTTGGCATAGAGTTTGAATATAAAAAAGCAATTATCGAAATTTGCAAGATGAGGGTTTTGAATTTCTCGAATATAGGTCTGCGGGTAATGGGTTATGCAAAGCTCTCAAGACATTGCCGAAAGGCGAACACAATTATCGCCGTTAGGACTGCTATGGACGTTCTTCCGGACATTTTCTATTGGTATATTTTAATCTTAATCACCTTATTCTTATTAAAAAGTTCTCATCTTTATTGGGGGAAACGGAACAACTTAACGAAGGGCTATGAAAGTTTTTTAACCAGTTAAAAAAAGGAGGCATAAATTATGAAAAGGAAGCTGTTTTTTGTTCTAATTGTTTGTTTGTTTTGGAGTTTTGCATCATCCGCCTTTGCGGCCAGCACAATGAATCGAGTCGGTTTAAATCCTTTTTACCGTCCGCCGTTGACTTCCGAAGCCGATCTTGGCGCGCTTGTAAGAAGCCAGGATAAACAGATAAATAACGGCTTTGTCAAAGCAGGTTATCCCGATCTTTACCCGGCTTTTTCTGAGCAATTTCCCTCCACAGCAATCGATTCCATCAAGGTCTTCCCCGGGGAAACCTTCCAGTGGATGTTATTCAAAAAGAAGGGTACGGGACCGGTCATCGTTACCAAAGATGTGACCTGGGGAGGCGCCGGACCATTGGACGCCTACCGTTTTTACATCGACAATAAAGGCAAGCGCTATGAGTTTGTCGTCCTAAATGCATGCGGCAACTTTTCTCTAAAAAACATTACCGATATTCCGGCGCCGATACCGGCTCCCCCGGAGAAAGCGGCGGTTGTTCTTCCAGCGCCGATTCCCGCTCCCCCGGAGAAAGCAGTGGTTGCTCTTCCAGCGCCACCCCCTCCCGTAGTGGCTGAACCTCCGGCACCACCTGAACCTCCTTTACCGATGCGCGCCGCCAAGCGACTAGGCGGACCCGTAATTGATGCCGGCTACTTACACCAATATGATCCCGCCAACTACCTGTTTGCCCGTATAGGCTATGAATTCCCATTATTCGATAACCTCAGCCTTCTGGCACTCGTTGGCGGTGCTGTCCGCGTTGATGGAGATGATGGCGGAAGCGCTTTCATTGCCGACGCCATACTGGATTACCATTGGTCGAGATTATCCTTCGGAGTGGGCGCCGGGTACTGGTCCGACAATGGCGGCCAGCTGGATATGATAGTAAATCTGGGCGTTCTCGTGTTCGGGAATCCGGACAGTTTTAACGGCACGCTTTTCATTGAAGCCCGTTCCGATGTCGAGGAAGTGTTTGATACCGTGCGAGATTTGGGCCGCTTGGGCCTGGGCATGAGATTCAGATTCTAGTGTCCGGGAATGCCTGTCTATCGTTCCGGGGCGGCAATTACTCAATTTAATTCCCTCTCCCCTTGCGGGAGAGGGTTAGGGGGAAAAAGATGTGGCTTATATTTTTGTTCTGTTTCCTAATAGGGGTATCTGCAGTAATTATTAGTCTGGTTATTCATTTCATAGCCATGCGCAATGGCAGTGGTTATCCGGGTCTTGAAGATGTAACTTAAAAAAAAGTTGGGAAGAAACCTGTTTTAGAAAATTCCGAAAAAGGAGAAAATGAGATGAAAAAATATGGAATGATTGTTTTGATCGTATGTTTGTTCGTAATTCCATCTCTATCTCAAGCTCAATCTCCAGCGGATAAGATCTTGGAGCGGGTTTTCGGGAGAGAGGAGTCGAGGATTCGCCCCGAAGATCTGAAAGTTGTTCAATTGGACATCTCTCCTGATCCTGTTCGGCAGAGACAGCGGGTGGTTTTCCGGGTAACGATTTCAAATGACTCTCGTTATTCCGGAAGAGTAACCCTCGCCATTAAAGATAATGACGAGGTAATCAGCGAGGTAAGGGATGCCATTCTCAGGCCGGGGGATAATCAGGTTAGTTTTCCCGAAACTTCTTATCGATTTTCCCGTTCAGACCACTGCTTCACCGTTGAGGCGGATATCGAACGCACCAGAAGAATGATCGATACATCAAGGGAGTTTTGCGCGAAAAGAACTAATTTGGGATGGACGCTGAGCGATGAGAAGATCGGGCCGTCCCTGTACGTTGAAGATCTGGAGATGAATCCTGATCCTGCTGCTCCCGGTCAGGAAATTCGATTTGGGATAAAATTGAGAAATGATGGAAGACGACCCATCCGCTGCGATTTAAAGATTCAGGATCGTGATCAGGTTGTAGCCCAGGTTGAGAATATTTCCATACC
>JAWOHP010000144.1:0-4109 GCA_046485065.1 Desulfobacterales bacterium
GAAGGGAATATCCGTCACTCCCTGGTTGTGGCTGCATTTTATCGTTATTTTATGGAGTGTCAATCAACCGTCTGAAGTCAACCATCTGAAGTATCCATAGGATTGAACTGGAAACAGCGGGCGTATTCTATTGTGGTTGTCAGAATAATATTCAGATTGAAACCATCAACCTGTTTGGGTATGTGTGCGTAAAAAGATCCACAGAAACAATTATATGCCCTTCGTCAACGGCGCCATATTCGCATCCATGGAAACAGTGCAGCCCCAGTGGATAGACGCCCACGAAGCCTTTTATAGCCTGCGCCTGTACAATATTTATAGACTGCCGGGGGCGTTCTTAAAAGCACGTGACGAATTTTCTGCGGTTCGCATACGCACACATACCCAAACTTTGTTGTTGGTTTCAATCGGAATATTATTCTGACAACCACTATAAAGTTACAGGTTCAAAGTTATCAAAGGAGAAAAAATGAGAGTAACTATTGTTGTTTTGATTGCGGCATTTGCGGTTTTTCTTGTTTTTTGGTTTGTGCTTTCAAGGCGAAAACAGCAGGAAGATAAACCCGTAACATATGTTTGTATGGAGTGCGGAGAAAAGAATTGCAACTGTTACCGGGAGGATGAGATTCCGAAGAAATAGAATTAAACTTGAAACTGGTCGTTTTTTCGGACATCTAAGCATACAATTTTATTAATGGAATTATTTTGGCAGGAGGAAAGAAATGTCAGATATTATTGATGTCATTAAGGAAAGAAGAAGTATCAGGAAATATGAAGAAAAGGATGTGCCTGAGGATGTTTTAAACACACTGCTTGAAACTGTCAGATGGTCGCCTTCATGGGCTAATACACAGTGCTGGGAATTAATTGTGGTAAAGGATAAGGCATTGAGAGAGGGTCTCAAGGATACGATTTTACCTAAAAATCCTGCTACAAACGCTATTACTGATGCGCCCGTTCTTCTTGCGCTTTGCGGCAAGCTGAAAAGTTCCGGATTTTATAAAGATATCGTTACAACAAAATTCGGGGACTGGTTTATGTTTGATCTCGGCCTTTTTACCCAGACCCTTTGTCTTGCGGCACATAACCTTGGGCTTGGCACAGTAATTGTGGGCCTTTTCGATCATGACAAGGCAAAGAATATAGTAAAAGTCCCCGATGGATACGAGCTTGTTGTTCTTATCCCTTTAGGATATCCGGCCAAGATATCTTCTGCGCCAAAGCGGAGAGAAATCGTGGAGTTTGTGCATCACGATACTTTTTAATCCGCCTTATTTGAGCAGGGAAGGCATATGAGTTTACCCGCTTCATCCTTTTTCGGAACCATCTTTGTCTGCATAGTCATTTCACCGCAGACAGAGCACGCTACCGAAGGAGCCATAGGCGCATAGGAAGGCATTGAGAATTCGGCTGGTTTTGTAGAAAAAACTTCGTCAAATGGTTTTGAAAAAAGATCTATAGCTTTTAAAAGCCGTTGTCTCGTTTTTTCCTGCTCATTTGCCGTTCCTGCAGATACGGCTTTTTCAAGTTCAGTAAACTCATCTTTATGTTTACCATTGTATATATAATTTGTCTTTCTTGAAAACCTGTAAGCCTTTTTGTTTGAGCGGTTTATAACAGTGTAGGCGTTTTTGCCATAGTCTTTTATTATGAGATTTCCCTTGCCGGCTGTTGTACCGAGCATGACCTGAAGCCCGTCGACCGCGCACGAGTCGTTTTCACAAACGGCAACAACTTCTTCGTCCATTGAGCGTTTAAGATCAAGTAGCCTTATGCTCTCTTTTGCGATAATATAACCGTAAACAAGACCCGGGCAAAGATGGCCGTGGAAAGCGATACATTGCTTGAGATCATCAGCTATTTGAACTTGTTCGTCTTTGCTTTGCACTTTAAATCTCCTTTTCAGGGTTGACGGCTTCGTAAAAAGTGGGGATTTGTTAGGTGATATAAACTACCATGTTGAATGAATTTGCAAGCTTTTTTTCAAAATTAACCCTTTCTTTAAAGACGACAAGATAAAAGATGACCGATATTCTGCTTGTTCAGCCCCCAATAAGAGATTTTTATCTTACATATAAAAGAACGATTCCTTACGGTCTTTCATGCATAGCGTCATCACTTATAGAGGCCGGATTTTCCGTTAAAATTTTTGACGCTCTTGCCACTTCAAAATCTCATAAACTCGAACTTCCCCATGAAATGTCCTATCTCGAAGAATTCTACGGAAAAGAAGATATTTCACCGTTTGCTCTTTTCCATAATTTTAAACATTTTGGTTACAGCTTTGAACATATTGGAAAAATGGCGGCAGAATCAGGAGCCTTTCTCGTTGGTATTTCATCTTTATTTACGCCGTATGCCGATTATGCCCTTAAAGCTGCCGAAACTGTTAAGGCCTTTAATCCTTCATGTAAAACAGTGCTTGGAGGTCACCACCCAACAGCGCTGCCGCACAGTGTTATGAAAAACAGAGCGGTTGATTATGTTCTCCGTGGGGAAGGTGAAGTCTCCATGCACCTTCTTGCGCGTGCATTAAGAGAGAATAAAAGCCTTGATTCCATACCCGGCCTTGTTTTCCGCGAAAAAGACGGAAGACTAAAGGTGAACGATCCTGCCATCATGCAGGATCTGGATAAATATCCTTTATCTGCAACCGGACTTTTAAAGAACAGCTTTTACATGAGAGGTAAACTTGCAAGCGCGGTTGTTTCGGCAAGCAGGGGTTGCCCGATGAAGTGCTCCTACTGCTCTGTCGGGGCGTCATCTTTTATCAGATACAGACGGAGAAGCCTTGAATTTGTCCTGGAAGAGATGAGGCAACTGATTACCTTATATAATGCTCGGTTTATAGATTTTGAAGATGAAAATCTTGCTTTGGATAGAAAATGGTTCATGACGCTTCTTAAAGAGATAATATCAAGGTTTGGAAATAAGGAGATTGAGCTGAGGGCAATGAATGGCCTTTTCCCGTCATCTCTTGATGAAGAAGTGGTTCGCCTCATGAAGGAAGCAGGCTTTAAAACCCTTAATCTTTCACTCGGCTCCTTTGCTGCTGCCCAACTTCAAAGATTTAACAGACCTGATGTCAGGAAATCCTTTGACAAGGCACTCTCTTTTGCTGAAAAATACCATATTCAGGCAGTGGGCTATATTATTGCAGGAGCGCCATACCAGAGCCCTGAAGATTCCATTTCAGATCTTATTTGCCTTGCGGAAAGAAGGGTCCTTGCCGGAGTATCAATTTTCTACCCCTCCCCGGGGAGCCCCGATTATGATCTTTGTGATGAACATGAAATACTTGCCAAAGACTATTCACTGATGCGTTCAACCGCTTTCCCTGTTTCCCATACAACAGGGAGAAAACAGGCTGTTACAATTCTTCGTCTGGGCAGAATTGTAAATTTCATGAAATACCTGATCGACAACAGGCATACCATTCCAGAACCTTCAATCTGTCCGGGAAAAAATATCAGCTCAACCGACAGGATTGAAAAAGGGGAAAGGCTCCTTATGATGTTCCTTCATGACGGGAAAATAAGGGGAATAAACCGCCTTGGAGATATCTATGAGCACAATATCTGTGAAGAGACTGCCGGAGAATTTCTGGAAAGATTAAAACAGATTAAAATAAGAGGATCTCTGCTTTAAGTTCGGCTGTCCTTGACATATGGGAGCATTTTCTCTAATATCCAATGACTTTGTAAAAAATCTAAATTCAGACGGCAAAGTAAAAAGCTCATTATGCAAGGCGCACGAATCTTGAGTAGTGAAGCGCACTTTTTGGTACGCTACAATGACGAAAGATGAAGTGCAACACAGCAGAATGAATTTTTAAAAAGCCGTCAAAATTTAACAATCAAAAGGAGGTTTTAACATGTTAAGATTAAAGAATCAAAAAGGTTTTACATTGATCGAAATCATCGCGGTACTCATTATCCTTGGCATTTTGGCTGCAGTGGCCATACCGAGGTATTTTGGTTTGCAGCAGCAAGCAGCCGATAAAGTAGCTGATGCTGCTTTGTCATCTGCTTATTCAGCCCTCTCTCTGGGATATGCAGCCGACAGACTCAACGCTCCCAATAAACCAGCTAATCCAGCTGCAGCATGTG
>JAWOHP010000157.1:0-13365 GCA_046485065.1 Desulfobacterales bacterium
TGACACAGCGCAACTGTTGCGGCTCTGGCAGAGTCGTTCGGACGCGGTGCGATGACAAATCACTGGATCGATTTAAAAAACAGCGACTGCATACTTATAATGGGAAGCAATGCGGCTGAAAACCATCCCATATCCTTCAAGTATGTTACAATGGCGCAGCAAAACGGCGGAAAAGTCATAAATGTTGACCCCAGGTTCACAAGAACTTCTTCAAAAGCCGACATTTACGCGCCCTTACGCTCAGGTACGGACATCGCATTTTTGGGAGGCATGATAAAGTATATCCTCGATAACAACCTGTACAACGAGGAATACGTTGTAAACTATACAAATGGTGCTTTCATTGTAAACAAGGATTTTGCTTTCAATGACGGACTTTTTTCAGGCTATGATGCCCAGAAAAAAAGCTATAACAAAAGCACCTGGACATTCGATAATGATGAAAATGGAGTTCCTAAAAGAGATGTTACTCTGAAAGATCCGCGATGTGTCCTGAATATTCTGAAAAATCATTACAGCAGGTACGATTTTGCGCTTGTTTCCAGGATAACAGGAACTCCCGAAGCGGATCTTCTGGAAGTTTACAAAACATATGCCGCGACCGGAGCGAGGGGAAAAGCGGGAACGATCATGTATGCAATGGGATGGACACAGCATACGGTGGGAGTTCAGAACATACGCGCAATGTCCATAATCCAGCTTCTGCTTGGAAACATGGGCGTTGCCGGCGGTGGCGTCAATGCTCTTCGCGGTGAATCCAACGTGCAGGGATCTACAGACCAGGCTCTTCTCTTTCACATTATTCCGGGTTATTTGAAAGCTCCGTCATCACCTATTCAGACGTTAGCTGATTATAATAAAGCATTTACTCCGGTCAGCAAGAATCCGTTAAGTGGAAACTGGTGGCAGAATTATCCGAAATACTCCGTCAGTCTTTTAAAATCATATTTCGGCGAAAATGCCACTGCAAACAACGAGTTCGGCTACAGCCTTCTCCCGAAGATTGAAGCCGGTAAGTCATATAGCTGGCTGGATATCTTCGATGACATGTACAAGGGAAATATAAAAGGATTCTTGGCATGGGGCATGAATCCTGCTTGCAGCAGCACCAATGCCGGAAAAGCAAGAAAGGCAATGGCAAAGCTCGACTGGATGGTCAATGTCAACCTGTTTGACAATGAAACGGGATCATTCTGGAAAGGCCCCGGAATGAAACCTTCCAAAATCAAGACTGAGGTCTTCATGCTTCCTGCTGCTGTTTCCGTTGAAAAAGAAGGAAGCATAACAAACAGCGGCCGCTGGATGCAGTGGCGCTATGAAGGCCCGAAACCTCTTGGAAACAGCAGACCCGACGGCGACATCATCATGGAACTAGGGAACATGCTTAAAGAGGCGTATAAGAAAGACGGCGGCAAGTTCCCTGACGCGATTTTGAAACTGAAATGGGATTACATGACAAACGGTAAGTATGACCCTCACAAGATCGCAAAGGAAATTAACGGTTACTTCTGTGAAGATGCCACGGTCAACAACAAGGCTTTTAAAAAGGGGGACCTTGTCCCGAATTTTACATTCCTGCAGGCTGACGGCAAAACATCTTCCGGAAACTGGCTTTATTGCGGCAGCTATACAGGCGATGGGAATATGTCTGCAAGACGCGGACAGGAAGACGTGTCGAACAACATCGGACTTTTCCCGAAATTTGCCTGGTCATGGCCTTTAAACAGGAGAATTATTTATAACCGCGCTTCTGTTAATCTAAAAGGACAGCCCTATGATGAAAAAAGATGGGTTGTTAAATTTGATGGAGAGGTCAAAGACGGGAAATATACCACATCCAAATGGACAGGTGATGTTCCGGACGGCGGCTGGTATGTTCTCCAGAATCCGGATGGAACCGATAGAAGCGACGGAAAACTAGCCTTTATCATGCAAAAAGAGGGGTATGCTCAGATTTTCGGCCCCGGTCTTGCGGACGGTCCTTTCCCCGAACATTATGAACCGATGGAATGCCCGGTGGAAAAGAACTTCATGAGTGGTCAGCTCGTAAATCCGACTGCGCCTGTTTACGGAACAGATGCCGATACATTTGCATCCTGTGATCCGAGATTCCCATATGTAGGCACAACTTACCGGGTTTCCGAGCACTGGCAGACAGGTCTAATGACCCGACCCCAGGCATGGCTTCTCGAACTCCAGCCGCAGGTATTCGTTGAATTGAGCGAAGAGCTTGCCAAGCTGAGAGGCATTAAAAACGGCGAACGCGTGAAAGTTTCTTCAGTGCGCGGCGCCATTGAATGTACAGCAGTCGTAACCAAGCGTTTCAAACCTTTTAAGATAGGCGATTCGATAGTTCATGAAGTCGGAATGCCTTATAACTTCGGATGGAGATGGCCGGCAAGCGGCAAGGAGGAGAGTCCGAACCTTCTTACACCGTCAACAGGCGATCCCAATACCAGAATTCCTGAAACCAAGGCCTTTATGGTCAACATATCGAAGATAAAAAGGGGGTGATATAGATGAGTAAGTCGTTTTTTATTGATACAACGGTATGTACTGCATGCAGGGGTTGCCAGGTAGCCTGCAAACAATGGAAAAATCTCCCTGCTGAAATTACCGTCAACCGGGGCACTATAGAAAATCCGGCCGATCTTTCTTTCAACACATACAAGCTTGTCAGGATGCGGGAAGAGGTGATTGACGGTAAATTGAAATGGCTTTTTTTCCCTGAACAATGCAGGCATTGCATTGAACCCCCCTGCCTTGATACTGCCGGCGATAAGGCGGCAATATACAAGGATGAGGCAACAGGCGCCGTTATTTATACTGCAAAAACCAAGGGCCTTAATGCAAAAGAGATAATCGAGTCCTGCCCGTATAATATCCCCCGCAAAGGTAAAAACGGAGTCCTTGCCAAATGCGATATGTGCAATGACAGGGTGCAGAACGGCCTTCTTCCGGCTTGCGTAAAAACATGCCCGACCGGTGCTATGAACTTCGGCGAACGTGATGAAATGCTCGCGCTTGCAAACAAACGCCTTGGTGAAGTCAAGAAGATAAACCCCGCGGCCATGCTTCTTGATCCGGATGATGTAAGGGTTATTTATCTTGTTGCCTACAAGCCAGAACTTTATCACAAATTTGCCGTGGCATCTGTTTTCGATTTCGGAATAACAAGGCAGATGGCTCTTGCAAAAATGTTCCGTCCTGTAAAAAATATTGTTTCAGGACTTGTATAAGCATAACAATGTAAAACGTCAGGATAAAGGGGAGAAGTTAACTTTGCCTTCTCCCCTTTATGTTTAAGGAAGATTAGATGACTGAAACAATAATAAATGAGACACCCGACAGGCTTAAAAAAACAGCCAATGCCATAAAAAAACTTAGGCCTGCATATTCAAAAATAGTCGATTTCTATGAAAAGATATTTACAGCCCAGGAAAAGTCGGCGGCAAAAACTGAAATCAAACCGGCACAGCTTGCAGAAGATATCATTTCAATCAAGACCAAAGAAAAATTTCCTTTATTCAGTCTCTCCGAATTTTCTGTCGATGTTAATTCATCCCGGAAACTTTTCAAAAAAATCTGTAAAATAATAAACAAGTCCGAAAATCACATGTCAACTGCTTCAGAAGTAATATTTGCTGCAAATGAGAACAAAAAAATTGATTTTAATGAACTTTTTGCCGCCCTGCTGCACGATGATGACACTTCTTTCGGGAATATCGCGGCAAAACTCAACACCGACAGGGACGCGCTTGCATTCATCACATACAACAGCATAAAACCTTCATTATCAATGTTCGCTGAATCCGCTTCAAAATATTTTGATAAGGATAATACGTGGGGAAAGGGATACTGCCCTGTCTGCGGGAACGCTCCCGTTATTTCCACTTTCGAATCCGACGGACAACGCTTTCTTACGTGCAGCTTCTGCTGGCATAAGTGGGCTGCGACAAGACTTTTCTGCCCATTTTGCGAAAATAAGGATAGCAAGTCCCTGCATTATCTTTTTTCAGAAGATGAAAAAGAATACCGAATAGATGTATGCGACAGATGCAATAAATATATAAAAAATGTGGACACCAGAATTTTAAACCGTTTTGTTTATCTTCCTCTTGAACAGATAGCGACATTGCATCTTGACATAATGGCAAAAGAGAAAGGTTTTGAGAGCGGGGTCCCGCTTGAACTTCAGGTGTAGCCGTGAAAACAGACAAGAAAAGAATAAACCCTTTCCTTCTGATTATCTTTTTTTCACTTCTTCTTGTTGCAGGCATAAACTCAGGTGAAGTGTCTGCCGTGCTCGAAACAGCAACAAGAATATGCTTAAGCTGCATCGGAATCGGTTAATCCCATGTTTAGAAGATGGATACAGGTAATAGCCACCCTCCTTAGCAACTCTTATCTTTTATTCCCGTTTACAAGAAACATTTACCAGGGAACCTTAAAATCCTTCTGCACTCCCGGTCTCAATTGCTATTCCTGCCCAGCCGCAACTGGAGCATGCCCTATTGGCGCTCTGCAGAATTTAATGGCAACTCTGCGACCTGGATTACAGGCCGGATATCAGCATTTCGGCTTATATGTCATCGGCACGCTTGGTTTGCTTGGAAGCCTGGCTGGCCGCATGCCATGCGGATGGCTTTGTCCTTTCGGATTTCTTCAGGAGCTTATTTACAAAATCCCGTCCCGTAAATTCGATATTCCGAAGGTTTTGTCATATGTCAAATACCTTATTTTAATTCTTTTTGTTTTTCTTCTGCCTTTTTTCATTACTGATGAATACGGATACGGAATGACCTGGTTCTGCAAGTTCATATGCCCTGCCGGAACACTTGAAGCAGGCATTCCAATGCTTTTCTTGAAACCCGGGCTCCGGTCTTTAATCGGCATTCTTTTTTACAATAAACTTGCAATTCTGGTTTTTTTTCTCGTCTGGATGGTTTTCAGCAGTCGTCCGTTCTGCAGGACAGCCTGTCCGCTTGGAGCGATATATTCGCTCTTCAATAAACAGAGCGTTTTTAAAATGACTCATGATCCAGGGAAATGCACGCAGTGTAAGGCGTGCCATAAGTACTGCCCAATGGGAGTGAAATTCTATGAAAGCCACAATGACACTGACTGCATCAGATGCCTGAAATGCATGAATGAATCGTGCAAGTTCGGAGCGATATCATATGAAATTGCAGGGGCCAAGGAGTCAAGGGGCCAGGGGATCAAGGGAAAAGCGTTGACCAGGGGTCAGTAACCAGTTATCAGTTATCAGTTATCAGAGCCAATTGCAAAAGTCCTAAAAAGAGAAGAATTTGTCATTCCCACGAAAGTGGGAATCCAGTCTTTTCAATATGTTTCAAAAATTTCTGGATTCCCGTTTGCCAGGGAATGACGACTTTTGCAATTGGCTAATCAGTAATAACCCGGAACTATTCTCGGCTCACTTGAACCCTCAAACCCTTGAATCCCGGGATCCCTTCTATTCATTTTTTTGTTACAATTAATACTGACGCTTCCGAAAACTCTACAGGAGTTTTCATCCCGCTATCATCTCCCTTTTGCTTTATCTTTACACCCCGAGTTTTTGTGCCTATATCGGCGGCTTTGGTTTTTATATCATAAATTCCGCTTGCGGATTCAAGATCGAGGTCTCCCAGTTGTGAAGATCCGGCATAGACCGTTATGCTCTCGCTTCCGAAAGGAGGGGAAACTTCAAGGTCAAACCTGTCTTCTCCCGAAGGTATCTCGTATACCGTACCTCCCCTGAAATAATTCTTGGAACTGTAAGGATTCGGAAGCAGCTGAACTGTCTTGCCGGAAGCATCTTTATATACCACCCTTGCGTAAAAAGGTTTGTTGCCCCTGATATAGATTCTTATCTTTTCGGAGTTTTTATATTCATTTTTATCCGTCCATACCCTGACGTTCAACGGTGAAGCGGGGTCATCAAAAGAGGCTTCTTTCCCGGCGCTCTTGATTTTCTTCTCATCCGGAAGGACCTCGGCTTTTACTTTCAGCCTGAAGCACTCGCCTGATGAAGTGTCCCTGTACCATCCTTTCTCGATCTCTTCAATAACCCTGACGGAAGCATTTGAATATGCCTTTACAATATCGCTTTCTAAAACAAAGTTTTTCACTTCCGTCCTGCTTTCAAGATACGTCAGCGTGTAATCGACGGCATTCCGTTTTGCATCGTAGAGAGCCGCCTGTTCGGTATCTTTTCTCGACTTGTCATCTCCCATACAGGCTTTACCCTCAGCTTCTGTTATGGTTGACTGCGCGGCATGAAGATTCGGTACAGTGCATAACGCAACACAGACTATTACCGCAATAATAATCCGCTTCATCCTTCCACCATTTCTTTTATCTTTTCACTTTTCACTGTTAACTATTCACTACTTCAGCAACGATCCTATTTTTTTCTCAAGTAAAGCTTCCGGCTGCTGGCCGGCTATTTTTTCAATTACTTTTCCGTTTTTGATGAGATAGAGCATTGGAATGGCATATATATCATATTTTTCGGCGGCCTCTTCACCTACCCAGTATATCGGAAAATTTACCTTTGCCCTGTCTGCTATCTTCTGCATCGCCTCGGGTCCGTTAACATCAAGACTTATTCCAACTATTTTCAAGCCTTTATCGTTGTATTTGCTTTGCAGTTTTATCAGAAATGGCAGTTCCTCACGGCACGGGCTGCACCATGAAGCCATTGCAACAACAAGGGATTTGCTCTCACTGCTTTTCATCAGTTTATCGAGCTCATGCGGCCCAATCTTCTCGACCAGAATTCTTGCTCCGCTCTGCGAAAAAACAGGCGAAGCGGAAAATGCCGCAAAAATAAAACAGACGGCAACAAATAAGGCTCCAGCTTTTATAATCCGAATATACATTCTGACTCCTGCGTTGTTATTTGATATTAAAGGTAAACGTTGAATTTTCTCGCATCCGTCAATCATAACTGAAGACTTTATAGACCGTTGATGAACCAAGCATTGCATCTACTTTGCCTTCGAGTTCAGCCCTTTTTTCATTCCCAAACCACCGCTCCCAGTCCTCAAGAGATTTCCATGTGCTGATCACCATGTATTCTTCCTGATCATGAACATTCCTCAATGTTTCTCCTGAAATATAGCCGGGTTGGTGATGTGCCATTGTCCGAAGTTCAAGAAGCATCTCGGACAACCTTGGAAGAATAGCAACATCAAGACCATGGTACAGTTTTGCCACCTTGCGTATCATTATAACACGAACCAGCATTATTTATAGTCTCCTTCCGAGTATTAAATGTATTTTTTTTTAAACCCGCATATACTTAAAGTCAACAACTCACCAGAGAATCTGTCAAGGTTGATGGACTCGTAAAAAGTCGAATTTCAGACGGCAAAGTAAAAAGCTCATTATGCAAGGCACACGAATCTTTAGGAATGAAGCGTACTTTTTGGTACGCTGCAATGACGAAAGATGAAGTGTAACACAGCAGAATGACTTTTAACGAAGCCGTCAAGGTTAACCGGCCATATCTTTTAACGTAAGCAGCACGCCCGCTGCTACTGCGGATCCTATTACCCCTGCCACATTCGGCCCCATTGCATGCATCAGCAGCATGTTATCAGGATCTGCATCCATTCCGAGTTTTTGGCTTACCCTTGCAGCCATGGGAACAGCGGAGACACCCGCCGATCCTATCAACGGATTTACCTTTGAGCCGGGGAATAGGTTCATTATCTTTGCCATCAGAACTCCCGATGCCGTTCCTATGGCAAAAGCTATTGCGCCCAGAAAGAGGATTCCCAGGGTCGAAACATTCAGGAATTTTTCCGCCGACATCTGGGCTCCGACTCCAAGGCCCAGAAAAATAGTCACGATGTTGAGAAGGGCGTTCTGGGTGGTACTTGAGAGCCTCTCGACAACTCCGCATTCCTTCATAAGATTTCCGAACATGAAAAATCCGATAAGTGGCGCCGCTGAAGGAAGCAGAAAAACACACAGGCTAAGAACAGTAACCGGGAATATGATCTTTTCCAGTTTCCCGACATATCTCATCTGCTTCATCCTGATTTTTCTTTCATCAGGCGTGGTGCATATCCTCATTATAGGCGGCTGGATTATGGGCACAAGAGCCATGTACGAATAAGCCGCGACAGCAATTGAGCCTAAAAGATGCGGAGAAAGTTTACTGGCAAGGAAAATCGCCGTTGGCCCGTCCGCCCCTCCTATTATGCCGATAGAGGCCGCATCAAAAAGATCAAAATTGATTCCCGGCACATATTTCGAGAGAAGGAGCGCACCCATGAATGTTGTGAAAATTCCGAACTGGGCTGCAGCGCCCAGAAGCGCGGTTTTAGGATTGGCGAGCATCGGGCCGAAATCGGTCATCGCTCCTATGCCCATGAATATTATTAGCGGAAATACTCCCGATTTTATCCCGACATTGTAAATATGATAGAGTATCCCTCCCGGATCGCTCATGCCGGCCAGGGGGATATTCGTCATTATAGCTCCAAAACCTATGGGAATAAGCAGAAGCGGTTCGAACCGCTTTCGTATAGCCAGATAGAGAAGAAGAATTCCTATGCCGATCATCATCAGTCTTCCCATTCCATCAGTCCATTGATTATTGGACGGCAGAATGAAACCTGACAGGCCGGTGGATTTGAAAAAATTTCTGACCATCTCTGTCATGGGCGGTACTGACTTAATTCCTGCACCTAACGCTTCTTCACCTGCATTTGAAAGAATACAGGTCAGATGGAGCAGAACTATGATCAGTCCGAAAAATATTAATGTCATCTTTATCATGTAACGACCTCTTTATCATTAACGGTCAGGCAAGCACCGCTATAAGCTGACCCGATTGCACGGTCTGTCCTTTAGTAACTTCAAGTGATTCAATTATTCCGTCATCGGGAGCAACAACGGGGGTCTCCATTTTCATAGCCTCGAGAATGACCAGCGTGTCGCCTTTGTTCACACGATTTCCGACAGAGCAGAGAATTTCGTAGACATTACCAGGAAGCTGGGCTTTTATCTCAACCGGAGGTCTCTTCGGAATTTCTCCGGACTTCATCGCGCTGACGGCTGCAACCTCTCCGGTTTCATCTTCCACCATGACCTGATATATAGTTCCATCAACCGTCACCTTGTACTGGGAAAGCCCTGCAGTCATAGGCGACAACTGTTGCTTCTGCACGCTATTTTTACCGGATTCAGCTTTATCGGTTGTTTTACGGCAGTTTACAGGCTTGTTCCCTTTCAGAAAATCGAGCCCTTTGTTTCCTCCCTGAGTAGCAAGGGCGCCGAGAATGAATATGTTCTCGTCTGTTACAGGCAATCCTTCCTTTTCAAGAATCTTTACGGCTTTGGGAATGCCGGGTTCAAGCACATCGAGGGGGTCTCCATCAAAAACGGGCATCCCCATCTGCTTCTCGGCAATTTTTACTATTTCAGGATCGGGCTTTACAGGCGTTCTGCCGAAATATCCGAGAACCATTTTACCGTATCCGTCCGTTATTTTCTTCCACGGTCCCTGAGTGACATTTGCATATGCCTGCTGGAAGTAAAACTGGGAAACAGGCGTAACAGAAGTTCCGAATCCGCCGCGTGCAATGCATTCGGACATGGCTTCGATCACTTTGGGATAAAGATGAAGTGTTCCCGTATCCCTCATCATCATGGTATTTGCAGTCAACGCCCCCCCCGGCATCGGTGAGAGTATAACCTCGGATGATATTTTCTGGGCTTCTGGAGGAAAAAAATAGTCTTTAAGGCACTCCTGCTGGATACGATTAGCTTCAAGTATCCTGTTCACATCAATATCAATGCTGTATTGTGTGCCTTTAAGTGCGTGCCACATGGACAGAAGATCTGGCTGGCATGTACCTCCGGAAAGAGGCGCGCGCGCAAGGCAGACTCCGTCGCATCCGCCCTCGATTGCCGCCTTGTACTGAGCAATACCGATTCCAGCCGTTTCATGTGTGTGCATCCAGATAAGCGTGTTATCCCCGAGCAGCTTTCGCGCTGCCTTTATTGTTTCATAAACCTTGTTCGGGTTTGAGGTCCCGGAAGCGTCCTTGAAACAGATCGAATCATAAGGAACCCCGGAGTCGAGAATCTCTTTTAATGTTTTTAGGTAAAACGCCGGATCATGAGCCCCCGAGCATCCCGGCGGAAGCTCCATCATTGTAACGACAACCTGGTGGTGAAGACCGGCATTTTTAATGCACTGTCCCGAATATACAAGGTTGCGGACGTCATTCAGGGCGTCGAAATTCCGGATGTGGGTTATGCCGTGCTTCTTGAACATCTTTGCATGAAGATCAATCATATCCCTCGGCTGAGCAGACAGGGCCACAACATTGATACCTCTTGCAAGCGTCTGGAGATGAGCTTCGGGGCCGGCAGCTTTTCTGAAGCGGTCCATCATGTCAAATGCGGATTCCCCGCAATACATAAAAAGGCTCTGGAACCTGGCGCCTCCTCCTGCTTCAAGATAATCTATGCCCGCATGGACTGCTGCTTCCACCGCCGGAAGGAAATCATCCGTAAGTACCCTGGCGCCGAAAACCGATTGAAATCCGTCCCGCAATGAAGTGTCCATAAAGACGATCTTTTTCATTATTATAACTCCTTTAAATCATGTATAAACAAATTTCAGACCTATATCTCATTTCCTGCCGGCCCTGTAAGCCGAGATCGCAGCGCTTATAACAGCCATAATTTTCCGTTTTTCATCCTCCTGCCTGGGCTTCCGTTCTTTTTTACGCGACATTGAAGCATATGCCAATTCCTCCTTATCCGTGAACGGTTTCAGTATTCTGTCAGAAAGATTGACGATAACCACCAGCAGACCCAGAAATGAAAAAACCACCACCATTCCCAGCAATGTAATTTTTAGTCCTTCGATAATCATATATCCTCGCTGATTATGCTTGATGACTTTCAACGAACTCGTCTGAAACAGGTCGCCGCAAAGCGAACCGAAACAACGGGCGCATTTCCAGTTCGCTGTTTCGGATCAAATCTCTCGCATTAATAATAGATATAATATGGAACTACCTGATTTGTATTATTTGATATCGAGAAATATCTGAATACGCTATTTACTTTTCAGTTTTTTCAGCTCCGTGACCAGAGCCCCAAGCTCAGGCCTTTTATTGATATCCCCAACATTTACATATCTTATGATTCCTTCCTTGTCGATAACAAACAGGGCTCTTTCAGTCACTCCGCTTGTCCTGAGAACACCGTAAATATCTGCTACCGCTCCATGGGGCCAGAAATCGGAAAGAACGGGAAACCATAATTTTCCCATCTGGTTTGTCCACGCGTAAAGTGTCGGAATACTGTCAACAGTTATGCCGAGCAGGATAGCATCATTTTCGTCAAAAAAGCTCCTTGCAAGATTATAGCCCGGCCACTGGTCAGAACAGACAGGAGTCCACGCAGCAGGAACAAACGAAATAACCACATTCTTTTTTCCTCTGTAATCACTCAGGGAAATTCTCTCCCCGGATATTGAAGGAAGTGCAAAATCAGGAGCCTTATCACCCACCTTTACATTAAGGACGCTGTCAACAGGTTTTAATTCCCCCGGATTATAAATATTGTTCTTGTATGCGTCGGACAGTCCAAAAGCCGGACTCACCATTACAGCAACAGCAAATAACGAAATTATATATTTTATATTTTTAATCATGGATGATACCTCCTTTAATTAGTACCCAAAAAGCCTTTCACCGTCTTCAGAAATTCATCGGAATTGTCTATACCCCCCAACTTGGAATACACAACTTTATGAGTTCCATTCTTGCCTATTTTTATGGCAATAAAATATGGAGTTCTGACTTCTCCCAGGATCTTGTGGATCGAAAATTCACCATCTGAAAATAACGGGAACTTTATACCGTATTGCTTCCTGAAAAAATCGATTTCAAAATCCGAGTTTCCAGCCCCGATACCGATCAGTTTTACTGTATCTTTCAGCTTGCTGTCGGCCGATAATTTATTGAAAAATTCATTTGCAACAGGAGCATCCTTCTGGCAATGGGGGCAATACATGCTGAAGATTTGAATAATCACAACCTTTGCCTTAATCTGAGGGATAAGAAATGTCCCGCCTCCCTTCAGGCCAAGATATTGTTGATATGCCTGATCCTGAGGAACAGGAAGACTTATCTTCGGCAATGTTCCGCCTTCTGAAGGCGTTAAGCTTTCACTAAAAGAAGGAAACGCAGCCATAACAACTAATAAAATTGAGGCAAAACCTGTTAGAACTTTTTTCATGATGTACACCTCCCGTATCAATAATAGATTTGGAATATATGTATTAATATAATATTTGTCCTATACTATATCAACTAATTTAAGGCAAAAGAGAATTTGACACCGGCAATATCTATAGGATATTATAGCAGTTATCAGAATAATGCTCCGATTGGATTGATTCAAATTGTTTGGGTATGTATGCCCAGACGAAACATATTTATGACATTCACTATAAAAAGGCACTATGGCTCAATATAATAATCTAATGGAAATTTTCAAGTTACTGGAAAAGTCGAATTGCAGAGAGTGCAACGAACCGACATGCCTTGCATTTGCCGCCGCAGTTTTTAAAGGACAACGGCAGATCAATGAATGTACCCGTCTGGATAAAGAAACGATCCTTCCATGCGCAGGGCGGATTCCTTGTTTTTCAAGGTGGGAAGCGCTCTCAGACGTGCGTTCAGCTGCTTGCGCAGCTCGTGCAGAGAAGTCTTGTTGTATTGGAACCTGATATTCATTTATTCTTTATCTTTCCAGTGGATTTTCATGAATTCTTCTTTGATGCCCACTTCCGCTTTGGAGAAGTATTTCCGGAAGAGAGCCCAGGTCGTATCCAGCATTTCATCGACTTCCAGATTGACGTCGATGGCGAGCAGCTGCATGGAATAATCCTTGGCAAACTTGAGCACGCGCTCGTCATAATCAGTGAGGTCAAAACCGTTCTCCATCTTGGTTTTGGCATTGGCAGCATCGGCATAAAGACGAATGGCTGTATTCATCACCTGGGGATGGTCGGCTCTGGATTTTTCGCCGATCACAAGCTGTTTGAGGCGTGAAAGCGAACGGAAGGGGTCAACGATGACTTTACTGATGTCAGTGTCGCGTCTCAGGAAAAGCTGTCCTTCCGTGATGTAGCCAGTGTTGTCGGGAATGGCGTGCGTGATGTCGCCGCCGGAAAGAGTGGTTACTGCCACGATCGTGATGGAACCGCCGTCCGGAAATTGCACCGCTTTTTCATAAATACGCGCCAGGTCGCTGTAGAGTGAGCCGGGCATACTGTCTTTGGAAGGAATCTGGTCCATACGGTTGGAAACAATACTGAGC
>JAWOHP010000178.1:0-26458 GCA_046485065.1 Desulfobacterales bacterium
GTTTACATCGGGCTGGAGGGAACAAAACTGTTTACACAATTTACATCATGCGCAACAGTTTGTTTTTAATTGCATTTTAACCGGATTTTGTCAAAGGATATTTAAGGATAATTGCATCCCGCATTCAGCAATATAGAAAATCTATTCATACTAAAATTGCAATTAGGTCAGAATTGAAGCCGCAAAAAATGATAGGAATCTTGAGTAAAAAAGCAAAGAGTGCTATTTAAAACAGGTATGTTTTTAGCTGAAGATCTTTTGGGTTATTTTGCTTAGATTGCTGGTGGCGGGAAGGTAAAAGGTAATGAGAATTATTGCGGGAATTCCTAAGAATATTATCTGTTTTTTTGGCAGAATATTAGGAATTCTAATATATTACACAGATTTTCCTCACAGGCGGATAGTAAAAAGAAATCTGAAATTTGCATATCCTGAATGGACTGATGAAGAGATATGCAAAGTTTCCAGGAGAGTTTTTCAGAATCTTGGAATCACGATTTTTGAGATTATCCAGCTGGCCTTTTTTTCAAAAGAGGATTTTCTCCGCAGGATTAGAATTAAAGGAGAAGAACATCTGCTGAATGCTGTTAAAAGTGGAAAGGGAATTATAATAATATCAGCTCATCTCGGAAACTGGGAGGCTGCGTCCCTGTTTTCTCCCTGTTATTTCGGATATCCCGTGACCGTTGTCGCAAGAAATATAGAATCAGGAGCCGTTAATAGATGGATAATTAAACTGAGAACCCGTTTCGGAAATTCGGTAATTGACAAGAAAGGCGCTCTGCCTGAAATGATGCAGACGCTTCGTAGCGGAAAAATCCTTGCAATGCTGATCGACCAGGGCACAAAAATATCGGAAGGAGTGGAACTTACTTTTTTCGGTAAAAAAGTCACGGTGACACCGGCTGCAGCAATGCTTGCTTTAAGATGTAAGAGCCCTGTGCTTCCTGTTTTCTGTATAAGAGAAGAGGACCAGCAACTTGCAATCATTGTTGAACCGGCGGTTGAACTGGTCAGAACTCGAGATTTGCGGGATGATTTGAAGACTAACGCTCAGATTATGACCGATGTCATCGAAAAAGCAGTGAGAAAATATCCGGATCAGTGGTTATGGCTACATAAGAGATGGAAGAGATTCTATCCGGATCTGTATCCCGAATATATTGCAAGGCGAAAACGCAGAAGAGCAAAAAAGATCAGGAAGATGCTGTCTTAAAAAAGGTATCTGATGCAAAGGTTGTTAAGGGTGACTACCGGGCAGTCAAGGCTTACATGATTTCCTGTCTGATATTTGGAGAAGTGCTCCGCTGTAATATTGACCCGCAAAATCGAGATTAGGACTGCAGCAGGTTATGGCCTGGCCGACAACACTGATGGCTTTTTGGGGAGTGTTGTTTGTCTCGCTTATGTGTGACAGAATCACATGCTCGAGAGCATCATGCTGGATTTCCTGCAAAAGAGCTTTGGACTGTTCATTAGATAAATGGCCTGTTCTGCTTTTTATGCGCTGTTTCAGGGGCCATGGATATGGGCCGTTTGCAAGCATGTCCGGATCGTGATTGGCTTCTAAAATCAGCACCGAACACTTTTTTAAGTGTTCTTTAACCATGGTTGTGGCTATCCCGAGATCGGTTGCTATCCCGATTTTTGTGCTGTTCATAGAAACCGTAAATCCTGCTGTGTCTTCGGCGTCATGGGATATAGAGAATGGATGAAATGTTAGGTTGTTTATTGTAAATTTTTGACCGCATTCAAATTTCTTAAATTCGTTTATTTTTCCAAGAAACGGAGAGGCCGCCTTAAAAGTTTTTTTGCTTATGTAAACAGGTATGCTGTAACGGCGGGAAAGAACTCCGACTCCATGTATATGGTCGGCATGTTCATGGGAGATGACTATTGCATCAAGTTTTTCAGGATCAAGCTCTTTCGACTTCATCCTTCGCTCAATTTCAATTCCGGATAATCCGGCATCAACAAGTATCGATGTTGAACCATCTGAAATATATATTGAGTTGCCTTTGCTGCCGCTCGAGAGCATGCAGAGGGTTAGAACAGATGAATTGACCGTCTGGGGGTATGAGTTGCTCTTTTCCATGTCATAATCCGGTATGACCGAAGCCGCCCTTGCTTCGCTCGGTGTCGTCAAGTTCTTCCACAACTTCAACTTTGGCCTGGTAGACCTTTTTAACAAGCATCTGGGCTATCCTGTCACCGCGCCTAAAAGTATAAGTTTTTTTCCCGAGGTTTATCACTGCTATCATTATTTCACCGCGATAATCAGCGTCTATTGTACCGGGTGAATTTATGATGCTTATCCCGTACTTTGAGGCCAGACCGCTTCTTGGGCGAATCTCAATTTCAAATCCGGGAGGAATTGCCACAGCAAGTCCTGTTGGTATAATAGCAATATCTCCATGTTCTACATCCAGGCTGTTTTCAATGGACGCGCAAACATCCATTCCTGCGGAAAGAGGTGTCATATACCGGGGAAGAGGAATATCTGCATCCCTTTCAGGCTTTAAACGCAAAAAACGTATGGTGGGATTATTTTCCATATTATATTGCCAGAAGATTTTTGAATTGTTTTTCCCCTGAAACAGGTCCAAGTACTGTAATTGCAATATTATTAAAATCAAAAATATTACGGGCCAGGTTAAGTATATCCTCTTCTTTTACCGATTCAATATCACTGAGCACCTCATCAAGCGATACAAACCGCCCGAAATGAATCTCGTTCTGCGCCTGCCTGAACATCTGGTTGTCTGTGCTTTCAGAAGCGAGAAGGAGGCATCCTTTCGAGTATTCAATGGCATCTTTGAGTTCGCCCCGATCGATAACATGCTCTTTAATCCTTGAGATTTCTTTGATAATGATATCTGCCGCTTCAATCGCATTCCCCGGATCAACGGCAACATAGGCTCCGAACATGCCCGTATCAGAGTACGAAGATATAAACGAATATACGGAATATGCAAGTCCTCTGCGCTCGCGTATTTCCTGAAAAAGCCTTGAACTCATGTTTCCGCCAATGACCGTGTTTAAAAGAGAAAATGCATAACGCTTTTTATCCTTAAGCGACAAGCCTTTCAGAGAAACACAGATATGTGCCTGTTCAAGATCTTTCTCATAAACATTTACACCTGATTTTACTTCGGCAGTTATCCTGTCCGGGAAATCCGATCCTCTTTTCACAGATTCAAAAGCCGGACCAACAATATCGAGTATATGGTTATGTTCAATGTTGCCGGCTATCGAAATAACAGTTCTCCGGGGCAGGTAACGGCTTATGAAATAATCTTTTATCTTATCAGTATCGAAACCAAGAATATTTTCGCGAGTGCCAAGGACGGAAGACCCGAGAGGATTATCACCCCAGCAGCAATGACCTGCAAGAACATGTATATAATCCTCCGGATTTTCTTCAATCATTCCGATTTCCTGGATTATGACAGGCTTTTCTTTTTCGACTTCTTCGGGATCAAATGCTGAGTTTAAAAAAATATCAGAGAGGAGATCAGCTATGGCTTCCGTATGGGATGTTATAACTCTTGCGTGGCAGCATGTCGTTTCCATTGATGTGAAGGCGTTTGTGCTCCCGCCCATGGCATCAAATTCCTTGGCTATCTGGAAGGCGGATCTTCTTTTTGTGCCTTTGAACAACATGTGTTCTATAAAATGAGAAAGCCCGCTTTGAACTGATAATTCATCGCGGGCTCCGACATTTACCAAAACTCCCATTGAAACGGAACGGGAATGAGGCATGTTTTGTGTAAGAATCCTTATTCCGTTATCAAGGGCTGTTTTATTTTCAGGCCGGGACATTTGTTTCTTCCAGGACGGCCTTATGACTTAAGCGTATTTTGCCGTCTTTGGAGATTTCAAGAACTTTAACTTTTATCAAGTCCCCTTCTTTGACAATATCTGAAACTCTCGTAACCCGGTGGTTTGAGAGCTGAGATATATGTACCAGGCCATCAGTTCCGGGCATTATCTGAACAAAAGCTCCGAAATCCATTATTTTTACTACGGTTCCTTCATAAATGGCTCCGACTTCAGGTTCCATGGTTATGTTGCTGATAAGCTCTAATGCTGCTTTCCCGTCTTCTTTTGACATCGCGGCAATTTTAACAACTCCGGAATCATCAATTTCGATACGGGTATTCGTTTCGCTCTGGATGGATCTTATGGTTTTCCCGCCCGGGCCTATGATTTCCCTGATCTTATCGGGATTGATCTTTATGGTAGTTATGGCTGGAGCATGAGGTGAAATTTTTTCACGGGGCTGGCGAATGGCTTCAAGCATCTTGTCAAGAATTATCAGCCTGCCGGCGCGAGCCTGCTCCAAAGCCTTTTCCATAATATCTTTTGAGAGTTCAAGAATTTTTATGTCCATCTGCAGGGCGGTTATTCCTTCCCTGGTTCCAGTTACCTTGAAATCCATATCTCCCGCATGATCCTCATCTCCGAGTATGTCAGTAAGGATAACAACATCATCTCCCTCCTTGACAAGGCCCATTGCTATACCGGATACCGGAGCCTTGATGGGTACACCTCCGTCCATGAGAGCCATCGTGCCGGAGCAGACTGTGCCCATAGAGGAAGAACCGTTTGATTCCAGGACTTCAGATACAATCCTGATAGTATAGTCAAAATCTTCCTTGGCCGGAAGAATTTTTTCCAAAGCCCGTGTTGAAAGACCTCCATGCCCTATATCTCTACGGCTGGGTCCTCCGAGGCGCTTGGTTTCCCCAACCGAATAAGGCGGGAAATTATAATGGAGCATAAAAGGCCTCGATTCTTCACCGCTTAATGTTTCAACTCTCTGCTCATCCGGGCCGGAGCCAAGCGTCAGCACTCCGAGTACTTGTGTTTCACCGCGAGTGAAGAGTGCGCTTCCGTGAGGTCTGGGAAGAACTCCGACTTCACATGTAATCGGCCTTACTTCATCAAATTTTCTTCCGTCAATACGACGGCCTTCCTTAATTATCAGATTTCGGCAGATTTTTTTCTGAAGATCGTAAAAGATTTCAGAAAATTCATTCTTGCGGTCTGCATAATCAGGCCCAAGCTGCTCAAATAATTCAGTTTTAAGAGCCCGCAGGGCAGAATGCCTGTTCATTTTTCCCGGTATAAGAAGAGCATCCCGGATGCGGGATCCTGCTCCCGTTTCAATCTTTTCAACGAGAGTCTGATCCGGTTGCTTCTCTTTACAAATTCTTTTCGGGACCCCGTTGGTCTCTTTTAACTTTTCCTGAATTGCTATAATGGGCTGCATAGCCTCGTGACCGTAGAATATGGCTTCAAGCATATCCTTTTCATTCACAATATTGCCGCCGCCTTCAACCATTACAACTCCGGTTTTTGAACCCGCGACAATAATATTGATTTCGCTGCCCTCACATTCTTTTATAGTCGGGTTTATTATATACTCCCCGTTTTTCCTGGTTACCCTGACACTGGCAATGGGACCTGCGAACGGTATATCCGATATTTCGAGCGCTGCAGATGCTCCAATCATTGCAAGAACATCCGGATCATTTTCATGATCCATGGAAATAACTGTTGCAATTATTTGCGTTTCATAAAAATAGCCTTTCGGGAAAAGAGGCCTTATGGGCCTGTCAATAAGGCGCGATGTCAGGGTTTCTTTTTCAGAAGGCCTTCCGATTTCACGCCTGAAATAATTCCCGGGTATCCGGCCGGCAGCATAAATTTTTTCCTGGTATTCGACTGAAAGAGGCAAAAAATCGCCCGGCCTCTCTTCGTTCGATGAAACCACAGTAACAAGCACTATTGTGTCGCCATATTGCACTACTACCGATCCGGATGCCTGCTTTGCAAGCTTGCCTGCCTGAATAGTTAATGTTTTTCCGCTGATATCGGTTTTAAATGTATTTTCCATAAATATCTCCTAAAAATAGACTGCTGTTATTCGGGAAGATTGAACCTCTCCGCCGCAAGCAGCGTTACGCATACTAAAAATAAAGAACTGACAACTGGCAGGCTTATTTCTCTCGTTTTAAAAAAACCGCCCTTTAACCGGTTCAGCAAATTAAAAATTATTATCTCCTGAGACCGAGAGTATCAATTATTGTTCTATATCGCTGTATATCCTTGTTTTTCACGTAATTTAAGAGTCTGCGCCTTTTACCTACAAGCATAAGCAGACCTCTTCTTGAGTGGTGATCCTTTTCATGAACCTTCAGATGTTCGGTAAGATAAGAAATTCTATGCGTTAAAAGTCCTACCTGAACTTCCGGAGATCCGGTATCACTTTCATGCAGCTTATATTTTTCAATCAACTGCTTTTTATCGTCAGATTTCAAAACCAATTTCTTTTCTGCCTCCTTTTTATTATGAAATAGAATATTTATATATTGTAATTATAAATAGTTATAAAGCTAACCGTGCTTTTTGCCGATTTGATCGGATTTGCCATCTAAGCACACCGTTTATATACATTTATCGGTGTAAACAAACAACACAAATATGGTTCTTCTCTCAATTAGTTGAGAGAAAGGGATCAAGGATTCAAGGGTTCAAGGGTTCAAGGGCTTATTTTATAATTATTTTATCAAAGCGTTAAGCATCCTTACCTGTTTATGACGCAGCAATAAACAAACTTACCATTAATTCTGTTCAAAACAGCAATAAGTTCATTCTCTCCGGTTACAATTTTTATGAAACCGTCTGGCCAGGTCAGCGAATCAGGTTTAATATCCTCATCGGTTATTGTCCTCCCGCGGGATATCTTTTCAATCAATATATCATTCGCGATGCAGCCCGGAATATTTTTTAAAGCATCCGCCATTTTTATTACTTTGGATCTTATGCTGTCCGATAAAGCTAGTTTTTCAAGTTCCTCTATTGTTGAAGCTTCGCTGATTGAAAATCCGCAGCTTTCAATCCTTCTTAATTCTTTAAGATGACCTCCGCAGCCAAGATCTTTACCAATATCATAACAAAGCGTTCTTATATAAGTTCCTCCCGAACATGAAACCTCAAAAAAGATTTCCGGGAGGTTTATTTCAAGTATTTTTAAATAATGAACATAAACTTTCCTTGCCGGTTTTTCAACCGGACGGCCTTCCCGCGCAAGCTTGTAAAGGGGGACTCCCTTATGCTTTAAAGCTGAATATACAGGAGGAATCTGTTCTATATCGCCTTCATATTTATTAAAAACATCTGTGATATCTTCCCCGGAAAAACTCAATTCATTACAGGTTGAAAGTATCTTTCCGGTAAAATCCTGTGTGTCGGTTGATATTCCAAGGCAAAGTTTAGCCTGGTATTTCTTATCTCCTCCGAGAAAAAAGCTTGATATCTTCGTTGCCTCGTTTAAACAGCAGATCAATACACCTGTTGCAAACGGATCGAGCGTTCCTGTATGTCCCGCCTTTTTTGCCCCTGTCAGTTTTTTTAAAAGAGCAACCACCCTTGCGGATGTGATATCCGCGTGCTTATCAATAACAATTATTCCGCTGTCTATAGCGATTGTCATAAATTTATTCCGCCGCACCCATACCCAAACAATATTCTGAAAATCGCTCTAATTCCGGCATCTCATGAAATTATATTTTTTCAGACAAGCTTATAATCTGAGTCTTCAGGGCATCTAATGTTGTTTCAATATTAAATCCCGCTGCACTGAGATGGCCGCCGCCACCGAATGCCGAAGCAATGGCTGAAACATCAAATTTTCCGTCGGAACGCAAACTGACGTGAAAGTTTTTTAATCCAACTGATTGACCTGACCCGTCCTTTTGTTCATGTATGAGCGCCGCTACTCTGATATCTTCGATGCGCCTTGCATAGTTTATAAGGCCTTCTATATCCTCAGAATGTGTTCCGGTTTCATTTATCATTTCCTGAGTTATCGTCATCATTGAAAGTTTTCCGTTTGCTGAAATTTCAATTGAATCAAGAGCAAGATTCAAAAGCCGTATACGGCCAAGAGAATAGGTGCCATAAACGTGCTGGGCAACTTCGTAAGGATTGACTCCGCAACCGGTCATCTCTTCACAAATTGCAAAAGCGGACCTGTTTGTATTCGAAAACCGGAAGGAGCCGGTATCCGTTAATATGCCAGTATATATTGAGGTTGCTATTGCGTTGTTTATGGGTATTCCCATCATTTTAATTATGCGATATACAATTTCAGCAGTTGAACATGCTTTTGTATCAACCAGCTGGCAGGTTCCAAAATTATTATTTGTTACATGATGATCAATATTTAAAATTACAGGTATGCGGGAGGCTGCAGATACACCTATCCCGATCCGTTGTAGATTTCCGCAATCAAGAATAACGGCAGTATCAAATTCAAGTGTTTCCGGTATTTCATGCTCTATGCGTTCAATAAAGGGTAGAAAGCGGTATACTGCAGGAATCGGGCTTTCATTAAACAAAAAAACATTTTTTTTAAGAGAAGCAAGAACTATCCCGATGGCAAGCAATGAACCTATCGCATCGCCATCCGGATTTGTATGAGAAGCAAGCAGTACACGGTCACTCTTTTTTAAGTGTTGAATTATCTGATCCATCATCATTTTTTAAAGTTTTCAGCAAATTATCTATTCGTGCTCCATAATCAAAGGATTCATCATAAAAGAAAGCAAGATCAGGCATATAGCGCAGATTCAACTGGCTTGCCAGTGTGCGCTTGAGATAACCGGCCGCGCTTTTAAATCCTTTGGATGCATCTTCAGCAGATTTATTGCTCCCGGATATTGTAAAATAAATTCTTGCAAGCTTTAAGTCTCTGGACATTTTGACCCCGGTTATTGTTGCCATATCAAGCCGGGGATCTTTTATATCCTTGATTAAAATTTCTGACAGAATTTTTTGTATCTGACCTGCAACTCTGTCGGCTCGCGAAAAGAGCGTCATAAATTGATTATCTCCATTTCGGTGTTGATAATTTCGGCCAGGCCAAGCTCATCGGCGAAATTAAAAACTTTATCAATTATTGAATTTGTCAGAATTCTGTCATTTCCCACAACAGCAAAACCAATTAGAGCTTCATGATATACATCGTTTGATCCGACTTCGGCGACTGATGCGTTGAAATTGTTTTGCATCCGTCCGATTATCGACTTCACAATTTTTCTTTTACTTTTAAGCGAACGGCAGTCATGAAGCCTGAATGTTATTATTCCGAGACCTGCAACCATGTTTATTCAAATTCCGGCTTTATCTCTTCCATGTAATAAAACTCGATTATGTCGCCGATTTTAATATCATTGTAATTTTCTATGCCGATTCCGCATTCAAAACCGCTTGAAATTTCCTTAACATCATCTTTAAATCGTCTTAAAGACAAGTTTTTCCCTTCAAAACAGACTATTCCATCCCTGATTAGGCGAACCTGCCTGCCACGTTCTATCTTTCCGTCAGTTACATAGCTTCCTGCTATTGTTCCAATCTTGGGGACATGAAAAACTTCCCTGACCTGGGCTCTTCCAAGAACACGCTCAACAAACGTTGAAGACATCAGGCCAACAATAGAATCTTTTATGTCTTTTATAACATTGTAAATTATATTATAGTAGCGGATATCGACATTTTCATCATTCGCTATTGTCTGTACTTTTGAACTGGGGCGAACATTGAACCCAATAATAATGGCGTTGGAAACAGCGGCAAGTGAAACATCCGATTCGGTAATGGCTCCTGTTCCTGAGTGGATAATATCTATTTTAACCTCTTTATTTGAAAGTTTATTGAGAGAGTCTCTTATTGCTTCGATAGAGCCGTTAACATCCGCCTTGATTATCAGGGTAAGATTTTTAACCTGTCCTTCCTGAATGCGGTCGAACAGATTTTCAAGGCTGAGCCTGCTTGTTTTAGCAAGTTCTTTGGCGCGTTGTCTCTGTATTCGATACATGCTGACCTGTCTCGCGTCTTTTTCATCCGCAAGAGAAATCAGTTCGTCTCCCGCCATCGGTACACCTGAAAGACCTATTACCTCGACAGGAATTGACGGACCGGCCTCATTTACTTTCATGCCCCTGTCATTCAGAAGAGCCCGCACTTTCCCATAGTGAATGCCGCATACGACAGATTCGCCGGTATGGAGGGTCCCTTCGCTTATGAGAACGGTTGCAACCGGACCCCTTCCGGAATCGAGCTTTGCTTCAACAACATGACCTAATGCCAGCTTGTTGGGATTTGCCTTGAGTTCGAGAACCTCGGCCTGGAGAATGATCATTTCAAGCAGGTCGTTTATTCCTATCCTTTGTTTTGCAGATACTTTTATAAAGGGAGTGTCACCCCCCCATTCTTCAGGAACAAGTCCGAGATCGGCCAGTTCACGTTTAACCCGTTCAACATCAGCTTCGGGTTTATCTATTTTGTTAACAGCGACAATTATTGAAACTCCGGCAGCTTTTGAATGATTTACCGCTTCCACAGTTTGAGGCTTTACTCCATCATCCGCCGCAACTACAAGAACTACTATATCAGTAACTTTAGCCCCTCTTGCGCGCATAGCTGTGAAGGCTTCATGGCCAGGGGTATCCAAAAATACTATCTGACCATTGTCTGTCGAGACATGATAAGCCCCTATATGCTGAGTTATTCCGCCAGCTTCAATTTCAGTAATTTTTGTTTTGCGGATTACATCCAGAAGAGAGGTTTTTCCATGATCAACATGTCCCATTATTGTGACTACTGGCGGCCTGCCGGTAAGAGAGCCCGGATCGTCCTTTTTGGTTTTAAGAAAAGTGCTTTCCTCAAAAGATGCACGCTCAACCTCGTAGTTGAACTCAGTTGCAACCAAAACTGCCGTATCAAAATCTATTGTTTGATTGACTGTCGCTAGCACACCCATTCCCATTAGAGTTTTTATCATTTCACTTGATTTGATACCCATTCTCTTTGCAAGGTCGGATAAGACGATGGCATCATCAATCTTTATCCTGCGTTTAATAGCTTTCGGTATAGTAATTTGAGGTTTTTGGGCTTGTACAACCTTTAACTTGGTGCCTTTTTTATCTCTACGTATTCTCGGTTGGGGGGCATAAAGGTCTTCAGCCTCAACAATCTCTTTTTTCTTAAAAATTTTCTTTTTAAATAATTTCTTATCTCTTAACTCTAATTCATCTTCAACCTTCTCTTTATCCTTCTTTTTCTTTTTTTCGGGAAGAGAAACATCTTTTCTAGGGACAACCTTATCAGGAGCTTTTTCATGAGCAGGTTTCCGCAACAGTTCCGGAGTAATTTCAACTGTGGTTTTTGTACCGGGAATATGAGGTCTTCCGGTTCCCGGAGCTATGGCGGGCTCTCCATGGGCAGTTTTCTCCGGAGGAGCAGAAGGCCTGGCCGGTTTCTCCTCTATCACCGGCTCAACAGCTATTAGTATTTCAGGGAGCTTCAGAATTTTTGCAGGAGTATCCTTTCTCGCTTTTTTCAGGGCCTTAACAGGTTTTAGAGTTTTGGCAACCTGTTGTTTTTGCTGCTCTGCAGGCGGCTGTTTAACTTCTTCGGCCAATTCAGGCTCCTGCGGTTTTATTTCGGCAGGAGATGTTTCGAGAGTCTCCTTTATGTCAATTTCAGCAGGAACGGATTCTTTTTTCAGATCCTCCTCTTCCGGTAATTTTGAAGCAGGAACAGCAGCTTCAGGTTCGGAAGGCTTTTTTAATAGTGGTTCAGGTTCGGGTTCTGTTTCTGCCTGAACAACAACTTTGCGTCTCCGAATTATTGTTGGTTTGACGCGAGTTTCCTCTACATCTTCTGGAATTGCAACCGGACCATGAATTCCTGCTTTAATTTTCACTACTGTGTCATCATCCAATGAACTAATGTGGCTCTTGACATCGATATTCATGCTTCTAATCTTGTCAAGAAGAACCTGATTAGTCATATTAAGATCTCTGGCAAGTTCATATACTCTGATCTTTGCCATTCAGCCCCCCAATATTATTTGTTAACGGGTATTTCACAGAATCAGTCTGTTTCTTAATGTTCTGCGAATCCACCAAGTGAAACTCGTTGTTTAATTTTTGTAACTATATAACTTAAGATTCCGGTGCATTTTCGCTATCGGGAATCTCTTTTGCCTCTTTGGCAATTTCGCTTTTGTCTTCGTTTCTTTTTGACACGGCGTCTATTGCCGAGCGTATAAGCTTTTCAGCCTTTTCAGTTGCAATACCCTTTATCTGTGTTAAATCGCTAACTGCGGCATTGCTTATCTCTCTGGCAGATGTAAATCCTTTTTCAATTAATGAATTGGCAAGGCTTATTCCGACTCCCGGCAAAGATACAAGAGATTCATAACCATTTTTCAGAGCCTCGTTATAATGAGATTCGTTTTGGACATCGAGGCTCCATCCGGTAAGTTTTGAAGCGAGCCTCACATTCTGTCCTCGTTTCCCGATAGCTATCGAAAGGGACTCATCAGGGACTATAACTTCCATTGAACGATTGTCTTCATCAATAATTACTCTCTTTATTTCAGCGGGAGCAAGGGCATTACATACAAATTTCGCGGCGTCAACATGCCAGGTTATAATATCAATTTTTTCACCTTTTAATTCCTGAACAACATTCTGGACCCGGCTTCCTTTCATTCCTACACATGCTCCAACGGGATCTATATCCGAATCATTTGAAGAAACAGCAATTTTGGCCCGTACGCCGGGTTCACGGGCAGCGCCCATTATGCTTACTATTCCCTCACTTATTTCAGGAACCTCTGTTTTAAAAAGGTTAATCAGAAAGTTCGGATTAGTTCTGGAAAGAATAATTTGCGGGCCACGGGAGTCCTGGAGGACTTCTGAAAGAAGAGCTCTTATTCTGTCACCCCGCCTGTAAGTTTCTTTTGGAACCTGCTCGCGAACGGGCAATACGCCTTCAGTCTGGCCAAGGTTTACTATTATATCGCCGGAGTGCTCAACACGCTGTACAATACCGTTTATTATTTCATTTTTGCGATCAATAAAACTTGAATAAACGGCATTTCTTTCAGCATCTTTCATTTTCTGAATAATTACCTGCTTTGCTGATTGGGCTGCTATCCTGCCAAAAGTGGTGGTATCCATTTTAGTTCCAAGACTGTCGCCTATTTCACATTCAGGATCAAGTTTGCGGCCGTCTTCAAAGCTGATTTCCACTGCGCTGTCTTTAACTGTATCAACTACTTCCTTGAACTGGAAAACCTCAATTTCTCCTGTCTGATCGCTGTATTGAATTTCTATTTCGATTTTGTTCCCGAATTTTTTTCTGGCAGCCGATTTAAGAGCCTCTTCAATTGCCTTGATGAGGACGCTTTTATCAATACCCTTGTCCCGGCTTACCTGATCAACGACACGTTTTATTTCTGATATAAGCATCGGTTTTCTCCGTTATATTCGAATAGTCGAGCCTTTGTGATTAACTTAAAGGGAATAGCTATGTTTTTGTCATTCACATTAATTTTTACAAATCCGTCAAAAAAACCAAGAATAACACCTTTAAAATTTTTTTGCCCTTCAACAGGCGACAAGGTTCTAATTCTTGCGGTATTACCTTTAAACCTTTCAAAATCTTCAGGTTTTCCTAAAGGTCTATCGTAGCCCGGTGATGATACCTCAAGATTGTAAGACCAGTTTGTATTCAGGTTTACATCAAGAATATCGTTTAATTGACGACTTATTTGGGTACAGTCGTTTACAGTTATTCCTCCCGGTTTATCAATATAGAGACGAATAACTCTTCCGTTTGGCTCCCTAAGGCACTCAACAAATACAAGTTCCAGCCCTTCTGATAAACATAGTGGTTCTGCAAGTTCTTTAACTTTAATAATAATTTCTTCCGTGGTAGTTTGCACAACATTCACGGTTAAGGATTCGTCTCTTTTTTTAACTGTTTCTCTTTCTTTCATATGTATTATGCTGGTTGATCATTAAAACAAAAAACGGGCTGTCGCCCGTTTCCCTCAACGTAATAAAATTGTAACAATGGATCGAGAAAAATCAAATGTTTCTAAAAAGCAAGATACTCAAATAAATTCTCCAAAAAACATATTCATCGACCCTGCCAAAACAGCCTTTTTACGGAAAAGGCGGACTTTATATGGAGCGGGCAACGAGATTCGAACTCGCGACTCCAAGCTTGGGAAGCTTGCACTCTACCAGCTGAGTTATGCCCGCTTACCGAATGTTGCTGTGTATGACAATTTATAACTAATGTCAACAGTTTTTGAGGTACTATAGCAGTTGTCAGAATAATGTTCCGATTGGAGCGATTCGATTTGTTTGGGTATGAGTGTGTTGCGAACCGCAGTAAATTTGTCTTTAGACTTCGAGAACGCCCCCAAATAGACTACAAAGATTGTACAGGCGGAGACTCCGGCTCCGTGGTCTATTATCCACTGGGGCTGCACGTTTATCATGGATCCGGATATGTCGCCGTTGACGAAGGGTTCAGCATTATTACTGCGGATCGCATACGCACCCATACCCAAACGGAATACATTTATGACATTCACATAGATAAAACCAGAGGTTGGGATTATTGAAATTATTTAGAAATATATCATTATGTTGGATATGATATTCCCAAAAGGCATATAAAAATGCTCTTATTTAATTCATTTTTATCCTTAATCATATCATCCCGAAATTCCTGTCCCAGAATGTTATTTATGAAATCACGGCGGGATTTATTAATAATTCTGTATAGTTTCAAAGATATTTCATTTTCAGGCTCTTTTACGTCAGGCAAATTGTATATTTTTTCATCTACCGTAAAATGGTCATTTTTTAAAAGCCCTTCTATCTGCTCTGAAAGAATCTCCTGCCATTTGTGAGTTATCTCTGACCGGGGAGAAAACGGGACATTGGACAATTCAATTATTTTTTTTAAATCTCCGGCTTTTTCAATTATATAATCAAATGCATCCTTATTGTTTGTAACAAAAAATTCCGGCATTTCAATATCGTTTGACATTAGATATGTCCATGCCTCGATCCGCTCTTTTATCTTGTATTTTCCGGAATCATCGGGAGCCTGCAGGGAACTTCCGGTATTTTTGGTGAAAAATACTTCATCTTCACGGGTCAATCCATCAAGAAGTTTCTTTTCCATCTCGTAAACAGAAATAAGATCTCTGTTTATTCCATCCTGAACAAGATCATAATCCTGTGCAAGGCATAGAAACAGTCGTGCGTTAAAAAGAATATCCGGTTTCTCTTTAGAATTATTTTCATCCCGGATTTTCTTAATCTGCGAAGCAAGCTCTGTCGTGAACGTGTCATCGAAAAAAGGTACTTTCTCACCGATTGCCTTCAAAAATGCCGTATCGCTCTTCTGATGAAGCTCTCCCCACTCTCTGTATTCCCTGATTAGTGCTTCGAGCCTTGACTCATCCCCTGAAACGGGAACTTTAAGATCGAGCAGGCCCTCATCTGCAAGCCTTTGCATGTTTTCCGGAATATCATGCGCGCCCGGCTGGTAAACAGTTATCTGCCCGAAACAGGAGTACAGATCCCTCGCAACGCTATCATTAATATATGTAAAGGGAAAATAAACAGGTTTCATTAAACCTCCCAGTAAGTTAATTTATCATAAGTTGAAAGAAAATTCTGAATTTCTTCATAGCATCGGTTATGTGCGCCAATCTTTAATCCTTGATCATTTTCAAAAAATTAACCAATAGCTTTATTCCTAACTCCCCTGATCTTTCCGGGTGGAACTGTACCCCGCATAATTGGTATTTCCTGTGGATAATGGACTCCGTCAGACAGGACGCGCTTGCAGCCGGAACAAAAAAATTTGAGGCAAGGGCACGATCATTGACTACTATTTCCTCGTGACTTTCGGCCATTTTGAAATAAGATGGAAAGCCAGAAAAGAGTTTGTGCTTTTGGATTAAAATAATCTCCTCATCACCATTGTGCGTCTGTTTATCCTTTTTAACCAGTCCCCCAAAGACCGAGGCAAGAGCCTGGTGGCCATAGCAGATACCAAGCAGCGGCCGGCGGTTGCTTTTTAAAAACTCCCGGAGCCCGCTTTCAACCTCGTCGGAAGAGACCATTTTCTGCGAACCGCTGACGATAATCGCTGAAAATTTCTTGCTTTCAGGAAGAGGGTCGGCGTCCCGGCAAGTCACAACATCAAGCTCAAGACATTTCGCGGCAGACCCGGAGTTCAGCCAGGTGTGATATACCTTTATCTTTTCTTCCGCCTTTTCTCTGTAACAGTTGATAAGCAGTAGTTTTTTGATCATCGTTTTATTGTTTAACATAATTGTTGCCGCCGGCGCTTAGAGAGCGTCATGTAAGCCTTATTCCCGTTGTGCGGTCAAAGATGTGAAGTTTATCAGGATTTATCCGGAGTTTCAGCCTATCTCCCCGGCTGACCTTGACGCTTCCCGGGAGGCGGATTGTGAGCTGGGTTTCTCCGGCGAGCGGGCCGTGGACAAGCGTATCGGCGCCCAGAATTTCCACCAGTTCCACGGGCACCTGGAACGCCTCCTTTTCCTCTTTAGCCAACGTTATGTGCTCGGGCCTCATGCCCACCATTACCGATCTTTCGCTTGCATTGACGATCCGAGCCGCCAGCGGCAGCGATGAGCCTCCAGGAAGTTTCACGGCATTCCCTTCCGGGGCAAGTTCCATTGGAATAATGTTCATCGCTGGCGAGCCGATAAAACCGGCGACAAACAGGGTCGCTGGACGGTCATAGACATCCATCGGGGGATCAACATGGTCGAATTTACCGGCATTCATCACGATCAGGCGATCCGCCAGGGTCATGGCCTCCACCTGATCATGAGTCACATAAATGCTGGTGGTTTGGACCGATTGATGGAGTTTCTTAATCTCCAGTCGCATCTGTACCCGGAGTTTGGCATCAAGATTTGACAGGGGCTCATCAAAGAGAAATGCAGCAGGATCCCTTACTATGGCCCGCCCCATTGCGACACGCTGCCGCTGGCCGCCTGATAGCTGTCGCGGTGTTCGCTGCATCAGGCCGTCGAGGCCCAGTATGTCCGCGGCCTTCTTTACCCGGATCTCGATCTCTGACTTTGGCATCTTGCGGACTTTGAGCCCGTAGGCCATGTTTTTCCAGACGGTCATGTGGGGGTAAAGGGCGTAGTTCTGAAAAACCATGGCAATGTTGCGGTCTTTGGGCTCCACCTGGTTTACGATTTTTCCGCCTATGTAGATGTCCCCCTCTGTGGCTGTTTCGAGCCCTGCAATGATTCGTAACAGCGTGGATTTGCCGCAGCCCGATGGCCCCAGAATGACGATGAATTCGCTTTCTCTGATGTCACAGTTGACTCCTTCGATGACGCGGACCTTCCCGAAATTTTTCTTGATGTTGACGATTCTTATATGTGCGCCGTTCATTAATTAAAGTTCCTCTACTTATCTGAATCGACCAGGCCCTTGACGAACCAGCGCTGCATGAAAATAACAATCATCACGGGCGGAAGCATAGCCAGGATCGTGGCGGCCATGATGATCTGCCAGTCTGTCTGCGCGTCGCCCGTGCCGATCATCTTTACTATGCCGATAACGATGGTACTCATCTCCTTGCTCGTGGTAATCAGCAGGGGCCATAGGTACTGGTTCCATCCATAGATAAACATGATCACGAAGAGCGCGGCGATGTTGGTCCGGGATAGGGGGAGAACCGTATCCCAGAAGAAGCGGATCGGTCCGGCCCCGTCCATCCGCGCTGCTTCGACCAGTTCATCGGGAATGGTGAGAAAAAACTGGCGAAACAGCAAAGTCGCCGTGGCGGAAGCGATGAGTGGAATGGTTAAACCCATATAGGAATCAATCATCCCCAGGTCCGCCACTACCTTGTAGGTTGGAATAATCCGTACCTCCACAGGCAGCATTAGTGTGACGAAGATCATCCAGAAGAAAAACATCCGCCCGGGAAACTGGAAAAAAACAACTGCATATGCGGAAATGAGGGAGATGGCGATCTTGCCAAAGCTTATGGCCAGCGCTATGACAAGGCTGTTGAACATCATTGTTTCCGCGGGCACGCCCATAACCCTCTGACCCGAACCCGACCCCCAGGTCTGAAGGTAGTTGGAAATCATATCGGGTCCCGGATATAGAGGCATTTCCCCCCGCGCAATCGTGCCTGCATCCCAGGTGGAACCAATCAGTGCGAGATAAACCGGAAAAGCCAGGACAGCCACGCCGATAACGAGGAAAAAATGGGCCTGCCAGTTACCGTGAAGCGCGTGACCTTTCATTAGTAATGAACCTTCCTTTCAATATAACGGAATTGAATGGCTGTGAGGCCAATCACAATAATCATCAGAATCACCGATTGGGCTGAAGAACCGCCGAGGTCAAGAAATAGCACCCCGTCGGAGTATACCTTGTAGATCAGGGTCTCCGTAGCCTTGCCGGGTCCCCCGCCAGTAAGGGCGTGAATCACCCCGAAAGTGTCGAAGAATGAATAGACCATGTTCACCATCAGAAGAAAGAACGAAGTGGGAGAAATCAACGGGAAAACGATAGACCAGAATTGTCTTGTAGAACCTGCTCCGTCAATGGAGGCCGCTTCGAGAACGGATTTAGGTATGGACTGGAGCGCTGCCAGAAAAAAAAGAAAATTATAGCTCACCTGCTTCCAGGAGGCTACGAGTATGACAAGCGACAGCGCCTGGTTGCCGTTGAGCTTATAATCCCAGGAGATACCTATCTCCCGCATGGCCCTTCCGAAATAACCTATGTTGGGGTGGAAGATAAAAAGCCAGAGAACGGCGGCCACCGCCGGCGCAACTGCGTAGGGCCAGATCAGCATGGTTTTGTAGGTGCCGGCTCCACGGATATGCTTGTCGGCCATGAAGGCCAGAAGTAAGGCGGACGTCATTGCGATTGCGGTAACGGAAAAAGCAAATATGAAGGTCGTTTTTACTGAATTCAGATAGAGCGGATCGGATAGAATGGTGGTATAATTATCGAACCAGATGAACTCTGTCCGGAGGCCGAATGGATCCTGGCGTAACAGGGATTGTAAAATGGCCTGCAGTGCCGGCCAGAAGAAAAAGACGATGGTGACGGTAAGTTGCGGCGCGAGCAGTAAATAGGGCAGCAGTTTATTGTTAAAGATAACACGGCGTTGCATCAATTCACCCTATATCTGTGATAATCGGGGGGGGTTCCATAGCCCCCCGATTATATTGAGCTGCTCCAATCGAAACATTATTCTAACAGCTGCGGTAAAAACTTCAAAACAATCACAGTATTGATCAGCGATTGGTTTTTTCGAAGTTGCGTAGAATC
This sequence comes from Desulfobacterales bacterium, assembly GCA_046485065.1. Taxonomy (GTDB): domain Bacteria; phylum Desulfobacterota; class Desulfobacteria; order Desulfobacterales; family RPRI01; genus RPRI01. The sequence continues at coordinate 19,239 of JAWOHP010000178.1, forward strand.
ACGTTTCCTCTGGCTACTGCATTATCCATTGCCTGCTTGGCGGTTTGCGTGCCCTGCAGCGCTTTTTCCAGTTCTTCCTGGATTACCACACGAATTTCCGGCATGCCGCCAAGCCTCAGACCCCGTGAGTTTTCCGTAGGTTCTGTTCTGGTCATCTGGAGATGGGGGATATCCACTCCTGGATTCTTTTGGTAGTAACCCTGTGCCTTGGTATACTCAAAACCGCCAAATGTGATCGGGAGATAACCTGTATCCATGTGCCACTTCGCCACCACTTCCGGCTGACTTATGTACTTGAAGAATTCAGCCACTGCACGGTATTCCTCCACCGTTCTTTTTGGCGCAGTCATGGCCCAGAAACTTGCCCCGCCAATTATTGAGTTTTTTGGGGCGCCCTTAACATCGTCATAAAAGGGTAGCATGGTGACACCCCAGTCGAATTTGGCCTCGCGCAGTATTCTCGCTCTCAGACCTGAAGAAGCGTGGATTATAGCTGCCTCACCCGAAGGGAAAAGAGCATCCCCTGCGGAATCACGACCAGCATACTTGAAGCTTCCCTCCTTCTGCATATCAATCAGGGTCTGGACGTGGCGGACATGCAAAGGACTGTTGACGGTCAACACAGCGTCCATTCCTTCCATACCGTTCGCCCTGGTTGCCAGAGGAACATTATGGATGGCACTGAACTGTTCAAACTGCGTCCAGGTCGGCCAGGCGCAGGTAAAACCCACATTGGCTGCATTGGCTGCCCTGATCTTCTGCGCCGCTATGCGGAGTTCCCCCCAGGTGTGAGGCGGTTTCTCCGGATCGAGGCCGGCTTTTTTAAACGCATCCTTGTTGTAGAACATCACGGCTGTTGAGCTGTTAAATGGCATGGACATCATCCGTCCATCCAAGAGGCTGTAGTAGCCGCTGATTGCCGGAACATAAATCTTTGGGTCGAAAGGAACACCTGTTTCGCGCATCAGCTCATGGACGGGCTTGATAGCTTCCCGGGCGGCCATCATTGTGGCGGTGCCCACCTCGAACATCTGGACTATGTGAGGCGCATTCCCTGCCCGGAAGGCGGCAATTGCGGCAACCATCGTATCAGGATAAGAACCCTTGAAGGTAGGGTTCACCTGGTACTTGTTCTGCGACGCATTGAAATCTGTGACGATTTTTTCGAGTATCCCGCCCAACGGCTGGGCAAGACCGTGCCAGAACTGGACCTCAGTACGCTGGGCGAGCGCCGGGGTGGCCTGCAGGGCAAAAAAGACAGCTGTTGCCACGAAGGCAAAAATAAAACCTCTCAATCTCTTTACCATAGACACCTCCTGTTTTGTTTTAATGTCATCGCTTCCGGTCTGCTATTTCCGATCTTACGCCCAGAGGGTTGTGATTGAAAACAAGCTTTTTAAAACCCGCCCGGGATATAGCTTGCACCGGTTCCACGGTAATTTCGTATAAGCCCTTTTTTATGGGAAATCCGGCTTCATGTCAATGTAATTTATGTTTAACCTGATCGGGATCATCTTTCCAGGATTTCTAATGAATTCGGCTTATAAAGGCTTTTTTCATGGCTGAAAAGAGTTTCGGATATTTTTATCAAATCATTTTCTTTTCATTTTCTTTTGTATTGTTGCTGTAAAAATATTTTTTGCAAATTAGAACGCCTGCTTAAACTTGACATACAGGCCTATTAATGCGATATATCAAGCTGTGAAAAGGAAAAACGAAGAAGAACCTGGTTCGCGCCGATATAACAGTTTATGTTTATACCCGGGAGGAAGCCCGGCATGGAACAGTATAACAGTATTGTGAATACACTGTCGTTGACCCTGGGTGCGGCCTGGGCCAGCGGCATTAACCTGTATGCCGCTATTCTTGTTTTGGGGTTGCTTGGCGTAACGGGTAACATAGTGCTGCCCGAACAGCTGCATGTTTTGCAGAATCCGATCGTCATTGGCGCCGCCGGGCTGATGTATCTGGTGGAATTCTTCGCGGACAAAATGCCGGGGGTCGATACCGGCTGGGATACAATCCATACCTTCATACGCATCCCTGTTGGAGCGCTGCTCGCAGCCGGTGCCGTGGGTGATGTAAATCCCGGAATCGCGGTTGCTGCCGGAATTTTGGGCGGCGGTCTTGCCGCCGGCAGCCACGCCCTGAAAGCCGGCTCGAGAGTTCTCATCAACGCCTCCCCCGAACCTTTCACCAACTGGACGGCCTCTGTCGCCGAAGATATCGCGGTAGTCGCAGGTTTGTGGACAGCCCTTTACCATCCATGGTTTTTTATCGTTTTTTTGTTTCTCTTCATCTTGTTCCTCATCTGGATCCTGCCCAAGCTATGGCGCGGTATAAAAAAGATCTTCTCTCTCATCGGGCGATTTTTCGGCTCAGGCAAAACCACCGGGATCGAGGATGGACAAACCGCCTCCACCACCACCCGCGCGCCTGACGGTACAGAAAACGATATCAATACCAGGATAAAAAAACTGGACGGCCTTCTGCAAAACGGATTGATCACCGAACAAGAATACCGGGAAAAAAGACAGGAGTTATTGAAAAGTATATAGGCATTCTGAAAGTGAGCAGTGCTTCAATATAACCTCCATCGGACGTTAACTTACATCAATGCAGAAAGGAACCTTATGAAATTAAAAAAAAACAAACCAGTGGTTACCGGGAACGTATCCGGTGTTATGAAAGGTACAACAGAAATGGGATATTGGGATTTCAGGAAGGAAATTTGCAACAAAAAAGGATGGCAGCTAAGAAGAACCGAGCCACAGACTTATGAGGTCTTGAACAGTGAGAAGAAAAAGATCGGAATTTTCAAGAGCCGGAATGGGTTCTTCCCAATTTCCATAAAATCAAAATAAGCCCCTGTTTTGCCGCCACTTTCTAATTGGTGTCCATCCGGAAACCAATTATAAAACAACAAGTTCATATCAAAGACGGGGGGCAGATTGAAGATAAGGCAATCCATTTGGGAACGACTTCGCGTCCTATTCGCCTCAAAAAATGGGCGGGTTGGATCTGCATCGACATTTCAAGAGGAACTCAATGACCAGTGCGGCAGGATCATCTTCTTCGCCGCCCTGATTACATCATTCGCATGGGTTACCTATATCCTCAGTGACCGCCAGCTACACCCTGACGAACCGTTTATCATGGTGCTCCGGATCGGCTTGTCACTGGTGGGCATCACGGTCCTGGTTCTACAGAGCTTCAAACGCTTCCATCGTTACAACCTGCTCTTCCTGCTTATTATCATCGCCTATATTGAGATTGCAAATGGACTGATTACCGGGCTGACAAAGGCCGATCCCTTTTATCTTGGCCGTTACATCTTCTTACTCACCCTGCTGGCATTAGTGCCGATCCACCGTCTTCAGGCCTGGTCGATCCTCGCCGTTTCACTCCTGGTCTTTTTCATTTCGGGCTTTACGAACGGGATGCATTTCAACCCCATTCGGTTGCACTATGGCCTGAATAACCTCCTGGTCTCAGCCACGGTTGTGACTTTCTTTATTTACCTGCTGGACAAGATACGGTTCAGCAATTGGGAGAAATCGATAAAGATTAAGCAACAGAATGAGTTGCTCAAGTCGGACAAGGCAAAGATTGACGAACTGCTACAGGGTATCCGGCTCTCGGAGGCGAAATATCGCCAACTCTTCGATCGCTCTCCCATCGGCATCTTCCTCACAACCGCGGAAGGCAAGGTGATAACTGCAAACAGGGCGATACTCGATCTGCTGAAATTCGAGTCAGTCGAAGCGATTAATATAATGGGCCTCCCGAATCTTTACGTCGATCTTAAGGACCGGGCTGCCCTCTGGGAAAAGTTGAAAAGCGGTCCTGTGTCGGGATACGAGACCGTTTTCCGGAGAGCCGACGGTGAATTGATTTCCGTCTCCATAGGCGGCTACATGGTGTACGACGAGGAGGGAAACGCCTCTTTTCTCGAGGGAACTATCGAGGACATTACCGAGCGCAAGCGGGCCGAGGAGACCCTGCGCCGGAGCGATGAGCAGTACCGGCAAATTGTGGAGAACGCGTCGGATTGCATCTCGCGGGTCAATGACATAGGCATTTTCACGTTTGTTAATCCGGCTTTTGAAAAGTTACTGGGCTATTCCATTGGCGATATCCAGGGTCACAGTTACTGGGAGATTATACCTGACGACTACAAAAAGAAGGCAATTGAATTTTTCCAGGATATGTCCCTCCGTCAGATCAAGGAGACCTACTTCGAATTCCCGGGTATTACCAAGAGCGGCGAAACTATATGGTTTGGCCAGATCTCAAGAAGGCAGGAGCTTCCCGGAGGGGAAATAGAGTATCTCTGCATAAGCCGTGATATTACCGAGCGCAAGCTGATGGAAGCTGCGCTTCGTGACAGTGAAAACAAATACAGGTTTTTAATCGAAAACAGCATTGACATTATTTGGACTCTTGATTTAAAAACAATGGCCTTTTCCTTTGTCTCTAACTCGGTTGAACCAATTCTTGGATATTCCAGCGAAGAGTCTGTTGGGAAGACTATTGATTTTATTTTCTCTCGTGAAACAATAAAATCATTAATCACCGCTTTCGGAAATATAATTGGAGACACTCCTACAGCCGACCGTGTTTTTTTTGAAGCTGAACATATCGCAAAGGATGGACGTAAAGTCTGGATGGAAATCAACGCCGTCGTTCAAAAAGATGAAACTGGAAAACCGGCCTTTCTGAACGGCATTTCCCGCGACATCACCGAACGCAAGCGGACGGATGCGGCTCTTCAGGCGAGCGAAGAAAAATTCCGGCAAATTGTCAACAGCATCCCGTACATCGTTTCGATTCTGGATATGAACCTTCGGTTAACTTATGTAAGCGATAGCGTTCAACGAATCTTGGGCTATACGCCAGAAGAGGCCATGACGTTGACACTGGACCAGATTTTCACCCCGGAATCATTGGCGATCGCCTTTAAATCATTTCAGGAGAGGTTGGAAGCAAATGCAAAGGGTTCCGATCCCAATTACGTTCTAATTCTTGAACTAGAAGAATACCACAAAAATGGCTCCACGGTTTTTCTCGAAAATACCATGACTTTTCTGCGCGATGCAAACGGTGCCCCCTTGAGTATCCTGTGTGTAGCAGCGGACATCACAGAGCGGAAACATTCCGAACAGGCCATCCGCGAATCAGAACGCCGCCTTGCGGATGTCATTGACTTCCTTCCTCTCGCTACGATGGTGATCGATCGCGAGGGCAGAGTCAGCTCATGGAACAGGGCGATGGAGATAATCACGGGGGTGAATCGGGCGGACATTCTCGGAAAAGGCGACTACGAATATTCAATTCCTTTCTATGGGGAAAGACGACCTATCCTGATCGATATGGTGTTTGCCTCAAAAGAAGATCTCGCGACCAAGTATAGCTACATTCGCCGCGAGCAAGGAATTCTCACAGCGGAAGCATTCGTCCCGCAACTGGGGATTATCCTTGTCGGGTACGCCACCGAATTACATGATTCCGAAGGAAAAGTCGTTGGAGCCATCGAATCCGTATATAATATAACAGACATCCGGCGGGTGGAAGAAGAGCTGAAAGAAGCGAAGATGGCGGCCGACGCGGCCAACCGCGCCAAGAGCGCATTTCTTGCAAACATGTCCCATGAGATCCGGACGCCCATGAACGCCATTTTAGGATTCGCCCAGCTCATGGAGCGGGATCCAATGCTTTCAGCGGAGTCGCGGGAGCACCTGGAAATCATCAACCGCAGCGGCGAGCACCTGCTGGAACTTATCAACGAAATTCTGGAGATGTCCAAGATCGAAGCCGGACGGGCGACTTTCGTCCCAAACACCTTCGACCTGCACGCTCTGCTCCATGACATCGAACGGATGTTCCGCATCCGTACAGAGGCCAGGGGCTTTAGGTTCCTGGTGGAGAAGGTCGGACATCTTCCCCGCTGGGTGGTCACGGATGAAGGAAAACTCCGCCAGGTACTCATCAATCTGCTGGGGAACGCCGTGAAATTCACCGAGGAGGGCGGCATAGCTCTTCGCCTCCGCGCGAAAGACGGAAAGGCGGACACGACAGATCTTCAGTTCGAGGTCGAGGATACAGGTCCCGGCATGTCCGAAGAGGAAATCGGCCGCCTTTTTCAGGCATTCGAGCAGACCAGTGCCGGTATCAGGAGCGGAGGGACGGGACTCGGCCTTTCATTGAGCCGCGGGTTTGTCCAGATCATGGGAGGATCCATCTCGGTGGCCAGCACAATAGGAAAAGGAACAACGTTCCAATTCGAGATACCTGTCAGGGAAGGCAAAGAGGAGGAGGCATCGCTGGAAGAGTCAAAAAGACGCGTGCTGCACCTGAGTCCAGGCCAGAGAGAGATCCGGGTTTTAATCGCCGATGACAGAGAAACGAACCGTCAGCTTTTATCGCGGTTGCTTGCAGCGGCAGGATTTACTACCCGTGAAGTCGTAAACGGCGAGGAATCGGTTCATATGGTCAGTGAATGGAAGCCCCAGGTGGTTCTCATGGACATGACCATGCCCGTCATGGACGGTTACGAAGCCACACGCAGGATCAAGTCATCCCCCGACATCAGCAATACCGCGATCATTGCCGTTACGGCCAGCGCCTTCGAAGAGGACAGGCAGCGGATATTGGCTGCCGGCGCCGATGGCTTCCTGGCAAAACCATTCAAGGAGAAGGAGCTCTTTGAAAACATTGCCCGGCTGACAGGGGCAGAGTACCTGTATCAGGAAGAAGGATCAACTGAAAAACCGCCCCGCATAGCGGAAGATGCGGCGGAAATGCGCAGAATCGCCGCCGCACTCCCCCCCGATCTTGTCGGTCAACTGCTTTCTGCCGTCGAGAGAGCCGATCTCGACCGGTTGAACGACCTTGCGGGGCAGCTGGCCACGGATTATCCTTTTTTTGCGCAGCGAATACATGAAATGGCCGTTCGGTATCAATACGAAGAATTGATCGACCTTTTTTCTCAGGGAGCCTGAACCATGACGAACGTAAGCAATACCAAACCAATCCGTAGCAATATCCTCGTGGTGGATGACGTGCCCGCCAACCTGACCCTTCTAACCGGCATGCTAAAGGAAAAGGGACACCGGGTGAGGCCCGTCCCCAGCGGCAAACTTGCACTAAAGGCCGTGGAGCACGAACCACCGGACCTGATTCTTCTCGACGTCACAATGCCGGAAATGGACGGCTTCGAA
>JAWOHP010000012.1:0-17739 GCA_046485065.1 Desulfobacterales bacterium
CTACCTGATCGGCGGAAAAATCGTGCACCCCCGCGCCATCGACATCGGCGTCGCCGTGCAGGTCGACGACGGCGTCGTCGTCCCCGTGCTCCGCCATGTGGATGAAAACCAACCGAAGTCGCTGTAATATCTCTGGCCGGAATAGTATACAGCAGATCTGTCAGGGTGGCCGGAGATAAGATGGATTCCGCGATAATACAATATATAAAAAGGAAGTATAATCTGCTTATAGGAGAGAGATCTTCCGAAATAATCAAAACTGCAATAGGTAACGCATATCCGGATCCAGAAGATCTTGAGACGATCGAGGTAAAAGGCAGGGATCTGGCATCGGGAATTCCGAAAATTCTGTCTATCGATTCTGAAGAAATCCGACTTGCAATTTCAGAGCAGATAGATACGATTGTTGAAACGGTAAAGATAGCGCTTGAGCATACACCTCCTGAACTTGCTTCCGACATTGTTGACAGGGGAATAGTGCTGACCGGCGGAGGGGCATTGTTGAAGAATCTTGACAAACTCCTCAGGGAAGAGACAGGTCTTCCAATATCAATCGCCGAAGATCCTCTGTCTGCGGTTGCTCGTGGGGCGGGAAGTGCTCTGGATAGTATTGATATTCTAAAAAAGATAGTAGTATCTTAATTTCATGTTTTCAAAAAAGACAGTGATGATTATCGGAGTAATAATTCTTGTCTCTGTCAACATCATTTTTCTCTCTGTTTCAAGCAAATACCGTTATTCAGCTTATAGTTCCGGAGGGGTTGTCTTGAATGTTATTGCTCCTTTTCAGGATGTAATAACAGATACAATGCGTTTTGTTAAAAATGTTTGGCGGCATTATTTTTTTCTTGTGTCGGCAGCAAGGGAAAATGATAATCTCAAGAAGGATCTGAGCAGGCATATTCAGAAGAGCAACGAATACCATGAGATTGAGCTCTCAAACATCAGGCTGCGCAATATGTTCGATTTCCGGCAAAGCGTATCAGGCAGTTCGGTTGTTGCAGAAGTAATTGGCGCAGATCCCTCCCCGTGGTACAGAACAATAGTCATAAACAAGGGCAAATCTGATGGTATCAGCAAGGGAATGCCGGTAATAATTCCTGAAGGTGTCGTAGGCCAGGTGATTGATACAGGCAAAAATTATTCCAAGGTGTTGCTGATTATTGACCGAAACAGTGCCGTTGATGCTCTTGTTCAGGGGAACAGGGCGCGAGGAATTGTTAAAGGCGTGTCTTCAGACAGATGTATTCTTAAATATGTTGTGAGGAGACATGATATCGGTGCCGGTGATATAATTATTACGTCAGGATTTGACGGAGTTTTTCCCAAGGGGTTAACTATCGGTTTCGTAGAGAAAATATCCCAGAGCAGTTCGGGTCTGTTTCATGAAATTGAGATTATTCCGTATGCTGATTTTGATAAAATAGAAGAAGTATTGGTATTAAAAAGCTTCCCAATAAATAATTGAAATTCTCCGCAGCTAAGCAGATAAATAGAACCAATGAACTATCTCTTATACATTTTTTCGTGCCTTGTTTTAATATTGATCCAAACAACGGTGATTTACGATCTGCCGATACTTAACCGGTTTTACGACCTTTTGATAGTTGTTGTAATATTCCTAGGACTTTACCGTAATTTGCGGGAAAGCATACCGGTAATTCTGTTAGCCGGCTTTATAATGGACAATTTATACAATGGCCCATTCGGTCTCTATTTGACAGTATATTTGTGGCTATATGCGTGTATAAGATGGTCTTCGGTATATTTTAATGTGAAAAGCATATTGTTTCTGGCATTTATTATTCCGGCGGGTGTGTTGTTTGAAAATATTATATTCCTTGGTTCTTTTGTAATGTTCAATTCAGGTTCCATTCATCATTCTGGTATTTATAGAGCCGTTGCGGAACAGATAATATTGGCAATGATGACAGGGCCAGTTCTTATAATGCTTTTGAACTTTTTACACGGCACCTGGAGCAGGTGGTTTAACATGCAGGTTTCAGGGCAAAAAGGGCAATGAAGTTGCTTTTAAAAAACGATGCGTAAATTCATCAGAACAACAGACAGTGAATGGTTCAGGCTTCGTTTATCAGTGGTCATGTCTCTTGTTACAGCTGCATTTGTTGTCCTTTTCTTACGGTTATTTTATCTTCAGATTCTGGAAGGCAAAGAGTTCAGACGGCTTTCTGAGAACAACTGTATAAGATTACAAACAATCCATCCTCAGCGCGGGTTTGTTTTTGATCGCAACGGAGCATTGCTTGTTGATAACCGCCCCTCATTTAATCTGAGTATAATTCCGAATGATGCCAAGCCTCTTGAGTCAATAATTGACATTCTGTCCCGGTATATGAATGTTCCTGCCGAAGAACTTATGGCAAAGGTCAGAAATGTAAAGGGAGCATCTTCATTTAGGCCGGTTTTACTTAAACAGGATATCGGTAGGAATGCTCTTGCATTGGTTGAAGCGCATAAATATGATCTTCCTGGAGTTTCAGTTGATGTCCAGCCAAGAAGATATTATCTGCATCGCCAAAGCGCTGCTCACCTGATAGGATATTTGAGTGAAATAAATTCGAGCGAACTCAAGGGTGGGAAATATCCTGAATATAAACCCGGAGATTTTGTGGGTAAATTCGGGATAGAAAGAGAATTTGAAAAATATTTACAGGGAAAACGGGGCGGACGTCAGGTTGAAGTTAATGTGGCGGGTCAGGTTGTAAGAATTTTAGAAAATATTGATTCAGAACCCGGGAACAACATATATCTTACAATAGACCAGAGGCTCCAAATAAAGGCCGAAGAGCTTTTAAAAGATAAAGCCGGAGCTGTTATTGCCATGGAGCCTTCTTCCGGGCAAATACTTGCTATGGCAAGTAGTCCGGCTTTTGATCCTAACGAATTTGTCTGTGGCCTAACACACGATGAGTGGAAAGATCTAATTTCACAGCCTGACAGGCCGATGGGAAACAAAGCCATTAAAGGAGAATATCCCCCGGCCTCAACCTACAAGATTGTTACGGCAATTGCGGCACTTGAAGAAAAAGTTATTGACGTTAACACTTCTTTTTACTGTCCCGGCTATATAAAATACGGGAACCGGGAATTCAGGTGCTGGAAAAAGGGAGGGCATGGTTCAGTTAATGTCGTCAGAGCGCTTGCAGAATCATGTGATGTTTACTTTTACAATGTGGGACAGCGGCTTGATATAGATAAGCTTGCCTGGTATGCAAAGGGTTGCGGGCTTGGGGCTCCAACCGGTGTCGGACTTGAACAGGAGAGTGAAGGCTTAATTCCTTCTGCGATCTGGAAGAAGAAGCGTTTTGGATCACCCTGGAGCAGTGGTGAGACTCTTTCTGCAGTTATTGGACAGGGCTATAATCTGGTTACGCCCGTTCAGATGCTGGTACTGACATCAGCAATAGCCAACGGAGGGAAAAGAGTTAAGCCTTATGTTATGAAAAGAATCGAAACTCCGGGCGGGCAAAACATATTAAAGGGTGAAACTGAAATAGTCGGCAATCTTCCTGTCAGCCAGAACACATTAAATATTGTGAAGAAAGGATTGTGGGAAGTAGTCAATAAGGATTATGGCACAGCACGAATAGCCCGCCCCGGCGCAGGAATCGAGATATCAGGTAAAACAGGAACAGCACAAATTGTTGGAAGAAAGAAAAATGAAAAGAGCTACGAGAGAAAGCTCCCTGACCATTTTAAACCGCATGCATGGTTTGTCGCGTACGCTCCATCCTCCGATCCTAAAATAGCCATATCAGTGATTATTGAACATGGCGAACATGGTTCAAGCGCTGCGGGACCTATAGCAAGAGAACTTGTAAAATGTTATTTAAATCCGGAAGCCGGTGCTGATAATAATAGTCCGGATATAAAAGTTGTATCTGATGCCTTTGATGATGAGTATTGACGTCTTCGGCTTTTTTCAAGGTAACTTGCCCAATTGGATAGGCTGTGGGCGTTTAGGCTGTCGGAGAAAGATTCGAAACAGATCAAAGAAAGCGGGTATCACAGATTCATGAAAAGGTTTTTTTAAAAAAACCTAACAACCTTCAGTCTAAATATCCTTATAGTAGTTAATTTTTTAGATCGTAAAAACTTAAATTAAGGCAATTTAATATAAAATGATCGATCGCAGGCTTGTTCAAAATTTTGACTGGGGACTTATCGGCATAACTCTGGCTATTTCATTGCTGGGAATCATGACCCTTTACAGTGCTGTTACCGCAGGAAAATCAGTTCCCAATGAGGCTATATATTTAAAACAAATCGTATGGTACTGCATTGGCTTTGGAGCAATGATTTGTTCTTTTCTGTTTAATTACAAGGCATTAGACAGATGGGCCATAGCTATATATTGTTTGGCTATTTTGTTCCTGTTACTTGTTCCATTTCTGGGGAAATATGCCGGCGGGTCAAGGCGCTGGTTGATGTTCGGCCCTGTTTCATTTCAACCGTCTGAATTCGCGAAACTCGCCGTTATCATTATCCTTGCAAGGTATTATTCGAGAGCGGCAAGCAGTAAAGGCTTGTCCTTCAGGGATTTGCTTGCCCCTTTTTTATTGAGCATAGCCCCCTTCATCCTGATAGTCCTGCAACCAGATCTTGGAACGGCCATGATGATTTTTTTGATAGCCGCAACAATATCCCTGTTTGTAAAAATAGAAAGAAAGACTTTTATTTATCTTATATCTGCAGGTGCAGTTACAATCCCTCTGGTCTGGTTTTTTCTGAAGGATTATCAGAAACAGAGGATACTTACATTCTTAAATCCTGATCATGATCCTCTTGGCGCAGGATACCACATTATTCAGTCAAAAATAGCCATAGGTTCCGGAATGATTGCAGGGAAAGGATTTCTAAAAGGAACTCAAAGCGCCCTTTCATTTCTACCTGAGCAGCATACGGATTTCATATTTTCCGTGTTTGCGGAAGAATGGGGTTTTATCGGTTCATTGGTTCTGCTGCTTCTTTTCTTCATGCTGGTCATATGGGGGCTTAAAATAACATACGGATGCAGGGATACTTTTGGAACTATACTCTCTTTCGGAATTACGGCGATGTTGTCACTGGAGGTGATTGTAAATATCGGAATGGCCATGGGACTGATGCCGGTGGTAGGCGTGACTCTGCCGTTCATAAGTTATGGCGGTTCGTCAATAGTTGCAACAATGATAAGCATAGGCATCCTTCTTAACATAAGCATGCGAAGATTTCTGTTTGAATAAATCATGTTCATTCTTTTTAGGAATTCGGGTTTGCATGTGCCCCACATCCTGAGATGGCTTTACATATGATGTTATGCAAAGATATATGTTTATATCGATATTTCATGGGGTAATGATTAATATCCGGCTCTTTTTTCATAGGAAAAAATATTTTTAAAAAACCTTTGACAAGTTGTTTGTACTGGTGTTATAGACGCCCAGATTTTACCCGTCTTTATACATTACATGTAAATTTTGCATCAATTTCTGCGATGGAGGGTCATATATGATTAAAGTTGATGTATCGGTTTTTATACAGATCGTCAATTTCCTCTTTTTGATCTGGGCATTGAATCTTATCCTATACAAGCCAATCCGCAAAATACTCCTGGAAAGAAAAGAAAAAGTAGAAGGTCTTGAGCAAAGCATTGAAAATTTAAATATAAATGCACAGAAAAAAGAAGATGCTTTTGCATCAGGGATTAAAGATGCGAGATCGAAAGGACAGATTGAAAAGGAATTGATGCTGTCTGCCGCACTGAATGATGAAAAACAGCTGTTGGAAAAGATAAATAAAAAAGCCCAGGATGATCTATCTCAAATGAGGGATAAGATTGCAGAAGAAGCCGAAAATGTCAGAGGCTCTTTGAAAAATGAAGTTGATGCATTTGCTAATGCAATTGGCCAAAAAATTCTGGGGAGGGTTTTTTAATGAAATTGCCTTTTTTCAGCAGGAATCGATTTGCATGGTTAGTTCTTGTTATTACTACCGTTTCACTTTTTCTTGCAGGACCGGCTTTTTGTTCATCAGAAGGAGGAGGGGGCGGCGAACATAAAGGGTGGGTAAATACGGATACCTACCGAGTTATGAATTTTGCCGTTTTGGCAATCGGCCTTATAATTCTTTTACGTAAGCCGGCTTCAAATGCTCTCAATGACCGTATTAAAGGCATTAAAGAGCAGCTGAATGATTTGGAAGCAAAAAAACTTGAGGCTGAAAAGAATCTTGCGCAATACAATGAAAAGCTTTCCCTGCTTGATAAAGAGGCTGAAAAGATTGTTGCAGAATATATAAAACAGGGTAACGAGGCAAAGAAAAGAATACTTGAAGCTGCCGGTGATGCAGCCTTGAAATTGGAAGAACAGGCCAAGAGAAACATTGAGCATGAATTTAAGCAGGCAAGATCAAAGCTGAAGGAAGAAGTAGTTGAAAAGGCTCTTTTTATGGCAGAAGAGATTATTAAAAGGAATATAACAGGGAAAGATCAGGAAAAACTGGTAAGTGAATATTTAGAGAAGGTGGTGGCATAGTGAAAAATTTAGCTATTTCAAGGCGTTACGCCAGAGCACTTCTGCTTATCGGTAAAGATGACGGAAAAGCTGAGATCTATAAGAAGGAACTGGATACGGTTGCGAAACTTGTTGCAAATGAGAAAGGGCTTGAACGTGCGCTCACAAATCCGCTTTATAATACTGTTGCGCGTAAGAAAGTTTTGCAGCTGGTAGTTGAAAAACTGGACCTTTCGAAGGACATGAAGTCTTTCCTTTTTCTGTTGTTTGATAAGGGTCGAATTGGGTTTCTTGGTACTATCAATGAATTTTATCAGAAGCTGGCTGATGAACTCAAAAATGTTGCGCGGGCCAGCCTGGTTTCGGCCACTGAAATTTCTTCCGAAACAGTTGAAAAGATCCGTGCTACTCTGTCAAAGATGACAGGTAAAGATATTGTTCTTGATATTAAGGTAGACCAAAGTCTTATCGGGGGGGTAGTTTCAAGAATAGGCGATCTTGTTTTGGATGGTAGCATCAAAACACAATTACTCAATATGAGAGAATCTTTAAAAAGGGGTGAGCGTGTCTAATGGAATTAAGAGCTGAAGAAATAAGTCAAATAATTAAAGGTCAGATTGCCGATTATGACAAGAAGGTTGAGTTGAGCGAAACCGGTGTCGTTTTGTCTGTCGGCGATGGAATTGCCAGGGTATACGGACTTGAAAAAGTCATGGCATTGGAACTTGTTGAGTTTCCCGGCGGCATTTTGGGTCTTGTGCTAAACCTTGAAGAAGACAATGTGGGTATTGCCGTTATGGGCGAAGTTACCCACATAAAAGAGGGTGATGTTGTTAAACGCACAGGCCGTATTGCTCAGGTTCCTGTTGGTGAGGCGGTTTTAGGACGTGTTGTTTCTGCCGTCGGAGATCCGATAGACGGAAAAGGCCCGATTGACGCAAAAGAGTTCAGAAGGGTTGAAATGGTCGCACCCGGCGTTATCGCGAGAAAAAGCGTTCACGAGTCGATGCTGACCGGACTTAAAGCTATTGATGCAATGACTCCGGTAGGCCGGGGGCAACGTGAACTTATTATCGGTGACCGCCAGATAGGAAAGACTGCGATTGCGATAGATTCAATCCTGAGCCAGAAAGGGCAGGATGTTTATTGTATTTATGTCGCATGTGGTCAGAAGAAATCAACTGTTGCCCAGGTTGTTGCCGTTCTCGAAAAACACGGAGCAATGGAATATACTACGGTTGTTGCGGCATGCGCAAGCGATCCGGCTACACTCCAGTATGTCGCTCCCTATGCCGGATGCGCCATGGGAGAATATTTCCGTGATAAGGGTCAGCATTCTCTAATCATTTATGACGACCTTTCAAAACAGGCAGCTGCCTATCGTCAGGTCTCTCTTCTTTTAAGACGCCCGCCCGGTCGTGAAGCCTATCCCGGTGATATTTTTTATAACCATTCCCGGCTTCTTGAGCGTTCCGCAAAGCTTAATGATGAGCTTGGCGCTGGCTCTCTTACCGCCCTTCCGATTATTGAGACTCAGGCAGGTGATGTTTCCGCGTACATTCCGACAAATGTTATCTCAATTACAGACGGGCAGATTTATCTTGAACCCAGCCTTTTCTTTGCCGGTGTTCGTCCTGCCATCAACGTAGGTCTTTCTGTATCGCGTGTTGGTGGCGCGGCTCAGGTTAAAGCCATGAAACAGGTAGCAGGAAGCCTAAGGCTGGATCTTGCCCAGTACCGGGAACTCGAAGCATTTGCGGCTTTCGGAAGCGATCTTGATAAGGCGACACAAAGGCAGCTTACACGAGGAGCAAGACTTGTCGAGATATTAAAACAGCCGCAGTACAAGCCGCTCCCTATGGAAAAGCAGGTAACAATACTTTATGCCGGAACGAGAGGCTTTCTTGATAAGTATCCGGTAAGTGTTCTTGCCAAATATGAGGCGGGACTTTTTGCATTTATTGCCGATAGATATCCACAAATTTTTACAGAACTTGCCGATAAGAAAATCATCAGTGATGAGCTGGACAAACTGATGACGGATGCCTTGAACGCTTTCGATGAGGAATTTAAGGATACCATTAAATAATATCGGCCCGGACTTTTTATAATAATATTGTAATTTGTGAATATATAAGGGTTGAGTTGAATGGCTACGTTAAAAGACGTCAAAACAAAAATAGGTGCAGTAAAGAAGACCAAGCAGATCACAAAGGCCATGAATATGGTGGCGGCTTCCAAGCTACGTGGCGCACAATCCAGCATGACCGGTTTCCGGCCTTATGCAAGCAAATTTGCAGAAGTTCTCGGGAGTCTTGCGGAGCGAGGCGGAAATGAAGCAAATCCATTGCTTGCGGTGCGTGAAAAAATATCAAAAATTAATGTTATTCTCTGCACTTCAGACAGAGGATTGTGCGGCGGGTTCAATGCAAACCTTATGTTGAAGGCCGAATCATTTTTGAAGGAGAAATTGAAAGAAGATATCAAGATTTCTTTTGCATGTTTTGGTAAGAAAGGCAGGGATTGGTGCCGAAAGAATCATTTGGAAATTGCAAGCGAACACGTAGGAGTCGTAGGAGGCAGATTCGGGTTTAATGTGGCTGTTAAAGCGGGCAGAAAGCTGATAGATGGATTTATGGATAATGAGTATGATGAAGTCTATATTATATATTCTGAGTTCAAAAGTGTTGCTAAACAATTGCCCGTTATAAAAAAGCTTCTTCCTATACCGCCTATTGAAGCGGCCGAGAAAAGCGAAGAGGCCGAAAAAAAATTTCTTGCTGAGCACATATGCGAACCTTCGCCATCTGAATTACTTGATGAAATGCTTCCGAGAAATATCTATGTTCAGATTTACAGCGCTCTTCTGGAGACATCAACAAGCGAGCATGCTGCGAGAATGGCCGCGATGAACAATGCAACCAAGGCTTGTAACGATATGATTAATAGTCTTACTCTGGCATACAACAAGGCCCGGCAGGCTTCCATCACTGCAGATCTAATGGATATTGTAGGTGGGGCGGAGGCGCTTAAAGGGTAAGAGTTGAAAATACCGCATTCAGTTTTGATAGGAGGTCTATAGATGGGAGAAAATATTGGTAAAATAAAGCAGGTTATGGGGCCTGTTGTTGACGTGGAGTTTGAAGAGGGAAAGCTTCCCAATATCCTTACCGCGCTTTTGATAAGCAATCCTGCCATCAACGATGAGCAGGATAATCTTGTGGTTGAAGTTGCACAGCATCTTGGTGACAATGTCGTTCGCTCAATCGCGATGGATGTTACTGATGGATTGGTAAGAGGTATGTCGGTCAAGGATACCGGTAAACCTATTATGATGCCGGTTGGTCCGGCCGGACTAGGGAGGGTATTGAATGTAGTGGGGCGTCCTGTTGACGGGCTAGGGCCGGTTAGTCATGAAAAAATGATGCCGATTCACCGGGAAGCGCCTAAATTTACGGAACAGGATACAACTGTTCGTGTTCTTGAGACAGGTGTAAAAGTTATAGACCTGCTGGTGCCTTTCCCGAGAGGCGGAAAAATGGGCATGTTTGGCGGCGCAGGCGTTGGTAAAACCGTCATCATGATGGAAATGGTTCACAATATCGCCATGCAGCACGGTGGTATTTCGGTTTTTGCCGGCGTGGGTGAGCGCACCCGTGAAGGCAACGACCTTTATCATGAAATGAAAGAGTCCGGGGTCCTGCCCAAGGCAGCCCTGATCTATGGCCAGATGACCGAACCTCCCGGAGCAAGAGCAAGAGTTGCACTGTCAGCATTAACAGCAGCCGAATACTATCGTGATATAGAAGGGCAGGATGTGCTAATTTTTATTGATAATATATTCAGATTCACCCAGGCAGGATCTGAAGTTTCTGCTCTGTTGGGGCGTATGCCGTCTGCTGTCGGCTATCAACCCACTCTTGCCGTTGACCTTGGTGAACTTCAGGAGCGCATTACTTCTACAGACAAGGGATCAATAACAGCTGTCCAATGCGTTTATGTTCCCGCAGACGATTTGACCGACCCTGCCCCTGCCACGACTTTTGCCCATCTGGATGGTACTGTTGTTTTATCGCGACAGATTGCGGAACTTGGAATTTATCCTGCAGTTGACCCGCTTGATTCAACATCAAGAATTCTGGATGCCTCATATATCGGCGAAGATCATTATCTGGTTTCCCGTAAAACTCAGCAGATTCTTCAGAAATATAAGGAGCTTCAGGATATTATCGCGATTCTCGGCATAGAAGAATTATCCGATGAAGATAAAGTTACTGTTTCAAGGGCAAGAAAAATCCAGAGATTTTTATCTCAGCCATTCCATGTTGCTGAAACTTTTACTGGAATGAAAGGCAAGTACGTTAAAATTGCCGATACGGTTAGAGGATTCAAGGAAATTTGCGAAGGCAAGCATGACGATCTTCCCGAACGCGCATTTTATATGGTCGGTGGAATAGAAGAAGCCGTTGAAAAAGCAAAGCAAATGGCCGATGAAAAGTAGAAGCGAGGGCATATAATATGGCCGGAAACATAAAATTGGAAATTGTTACACCTGAAAAAACAGTCGTTAGCGAAGAAGCGCAGATTGTTATGGCTCCCGGCTCTCTGGGTGAATTTGGAGTTCTCATTGGCCATACACCTTTTTTCACCACTCTTAAGGTGGGGATTATCCGGTACAAAGATATTAAGGGAGAAGAAAGATTTATTTTTGTAAACGGGGGATTTGCAGAAGTGCTTCCGGACAGAGTTACTGTGCTGGCCGAATCTGCTGAAAGAAGACGTGATATAGACGTTGAAAGGGCAAAATCCGCTTTAAAAAGAGCCCAGGAGCGTTTGGAAAAGGCGGGTGCGCGTGAAGATATTGATTTTATGAGAGTAAGGGCCGCTTTGGAAAGGGCAATGCAACGTATAAAACTTGCTGAAACGAGACGATAGTATTTCCCAGTTTATTTTTTTGAAATTTATCCGTTTTTAAAGAATTATAAAAAAGGGCAGCCTTACAATAAAGGGTGCCCTTTTTTATTGATAAGTATATTTCACATACACAGGCTATTATTATGCAAACAGAAGATACAATTGCAGCAATCATTCTTGCCGCAGGATTGGGAACTCGAATGAAATCAGACAGAGCCAAGGTATTACATGAGATTAACGGTAAGCCTATGATAATGTATGTTATTGAAACTGCAAAGAATATTGTCGGAAAGAATGTTGTTCTTGTTGTAGGAAAACAGGCTGAAAAAGTGAAAGAATTAGTGTCAGCTGTTTATGAAGTTATTTTTGCTTTACAGGAAGATCAGCTTGGAACCGGACACGCAGTTAAGTGTGCTCTTCCGTTGATTCCTGAATATGCGGAACAGGTTTTAATCCTTTGTGGTGATGTGCCTCTGCTTTCTTCCGGCACGTTAAAAAAACTTTATGACAACCATATCAGAGGGGAAAGGGATGTTTCTATCCTTGCTGCTGAAATTGAAAATCCGCAAGGATATGGAAGGGTTATAATTGATGAAAAATGTTCTGTTTTGGGAATTGTTGAAGAAGCGGATGCTACTGCAGATCAAAAGAGAATAAAAATCATTAATTCTGGTATATATTGCGTTAAAAAAACCTTTTTGGAATATTCACTAAATAAAATTAAAGCCGATAATGCGCAGGGTGAATTTTATCTTACAGATATAGTTAAAATAGGATATAAAGAGAATAAAAGAGTTGGCGCAATTATTGGTGAAGACAAAGAAGAAATACTGGGTGTTAACAGCATGAAGGATTTAATGGTGGTTGAAGGAATAATCCAAAAGCGATCGGGTATTATATCTTGACTTTGGCATAGATAGAATATTATAAAAGTTTAAATAGAAGAGGTGATAAGGTTGGATAAGGAAATGATTCTGCGTCAATTCGAAGAAATAGAACAAAAACTTGAAAAAGTGGTCGCGCTTTGCAAATCATATGAAGCAGCAAATATAGAACTTAAAAATAAAATTATGAAATTAGAGGAGGAGCTGCAGGGGAAGATCGAAGCGGAAAAGAGCTATTCCCGCGAGAGAGATTTTATTCGGTCAAGGGTTGATAATCTTCTTTCCAAGCTCAATGGCATTACAGAAGCTAATAATTAGAAGCCATATTATTTATTTTAGAAAGGTAGATTTTTATTTATTGGAACATCTTGTAAAAATAGAACTATTTGGGAAACATTATACATTTAAAGCAGAAACTGATGCAATAGATGCAACAAAAGTTGCCGACTTTCTCGTTCAGGAAGTCAAAAGGATTGAATACCAGCTGAATGATTCTCCAACAAGCCTGAACCAACTTGGAATTATGATTATGACTGCCCTGAATATTGCCAATGATAATTTTGAGATTAAAAAAAATCATTCTGATTTTATGTGTGAAATCTCTGAAAAATCGGCGAATATGATAAAATTGTTGGATAATTGCTTAATATGAATGTCTGATGGATTACCCATATTGAAGTAAAAGTTTAGAAATGGTATATTTATATCGTACTACCTTTCGAAAGTTCAGTATTAGGCAAATAATATTAAGGCATTCCTGTAAGTTGTCTTGGATAAATTTAGTCCTTGGCCTGCATTTCCGGATTTGATGATGATGTAAAAACCCCTGCCGTGTTCGTGATTGATATTTGTTCTTTGATCCAACAAACATAACAATAGGAGCCTTCCTTGGTTTTGGTGTGCATGTTCTGCTTGTACAGAAAAGCCTAAAGAAACCATAAGGCACTAACTTTGAACGTTCGGTTCAGAGGCTTATCAACACGGCACTGTGGTGGGGGTTCATTTCCCATGGAATCAAAAAAAGAGACATCTTGAAAAAGTGTCTATTTCTCATCTTTTGTTTCTCCTCTTTTAATAATTGTTTCATGCCATCAACCATGTTTTCTTATTAAAAAAGTAAAAATGGTTGCAGGTACTTTATTGTGAATGATCAATCCGGAAAACTTACTGTTTTTTAGCTCATACTGCTCAAGTGGAGATAACTTATGAAAGATATATATATAATAATTGCCGGCTTAGTTGTCTTTGGAATAGGATATGCCGTTGCTTATTGGGTTAAAGGGAGAATAGCTTCTCAGAAAATCAAGGCTGCTATGACTGAAGCGAACAGAATAATAGAGGAAGCAAAGAATAAGTCTGATTCTATTATTAAAGAAGCTCAGATAGAAGCCAAGGACAAGCTTTTCAAGATGAAAAGCGATTTTGATAATGAAAATAAAGAGACAAGAGCGGAGCTGAAGAAAAGAGAGAAAAGGTTAATCCAGAAAGAAGAAAGCATAGATAATAAGCTTGAACAGATTGAAAGGAGAGACCGTGAGATTTCACGAAAAGAAGTTATGCTCCAGAAAAGAGAAGAAAATATTGAGCTGAGTGAAATTAAACATAATGAACTGATTGAGGAACAGAAAAAACAGCTTGAAAGGGTTTCAGATTTAACTGCCGAACAGGCTAAAGAGCTCCTTATCAGGGCAATGGAAAACGAAGCAAGGCATGATGCTGCTAAACTTATTAAGAAAATTGAAAGTGAAGCAAAGGAAGAGGCGGATAAAAGGGCAAAAAATATAATTTCAACTGCAATTCAAAGATATGCGGGAGAATTTGTTGCTGAACGAACTGTTTCTGTCGTTCAACTTCCTAACGATGAAATGAAGGGTCGAATAATTGGAAGGGAGGGGCGCAACATACGCGCGCTTGAAGCAGCAACAGGAATTGATCTTATAATAGATGATACGCCTGAAGCAGTTATTTTATCCGGATTTAATCCTGTCAGGAGGGAAGTGGCTCGTATATCTCTGACGAGACTTATATCAGACGGCCGAATTCATCCTGCAAGGATAGAAGATATTGTGAAAAAGGTCGAACTGGAAGTAGACCAGACAATTAAAGAGGCTGGCGAACAGGCTGCCTTTGATTTGGGTGTGCATGGAATTAATAATGAACTTATAAAATATATAGGGAGATTAAAATTCCGCACAAGTTATGCCCAGAATGTTTTGCAGCATTCAATCGAAGTGGGTTTTTTCAGCGGCATAATGGCTTCTGAACTGGGTCTTAGTTCAAAACTGGCAAGGCGCATGGGTTTGCTGCATGACATAGGAAAAGCAATAGACCACGAAGTTGAAGGCCCTCACGCAGTCATTGGAGCGAATCTTGCGAAGAAATTTGGTGAAGCCCCCAAAGTAGTTCATGCAATTGCTGCTCATCATGAAGATATCCAGCCATCTTCAGTATATGCTTATCTGGTTCAAGCCGCCGACGGACTTTCCGGGGCAAGGCCGGGTGCAAGAAAGGAACTCCTTGAGAATTATATAAAACGACTGGAAGATTTGGAAAAAATAGCGAATTCGTTTAGCGGAGTTTCTAATACTTATGCAATTCAAGCCGGGAGAGAGCTGAGGGTAATTGTCGAAAGCGGAATCATATCCGATGAAGATTCAGTGATGCTCAGCAGGGATATTGCTAAAAAAATTGAAGAATCACTTGTTTTCCCGGGGCAGATAAAGGTGATTGTTATACGTGAAACAAGAGCTGTTGAGTATGCTAATAAATGAGGTAGAGAATGGGAAGTTTAATTGACGTTTTTATAGAACGTGGTTTTATTGAGCAAACCACACATGAGAAAGAACTGAGAGATTACATTCAAAATGAGAGTGTTACATGCTATATAGGTTTTGATCCGACAGCGTCAAGCTTGCACGTTGGAAGTCTTGTTCCTATCATGGCACTTGCCCATATGCAAAAGCATGGACACAGGCCTATCGCACTTGTTGGCGGCGGAACAGGACTAGTTGGAGATCCAAGTGGAAAAACTGAGATGAGAAAGCTTCTGACTTCTAAAATGGTTGAAAATAATGCTATTGGAATCAAAAATCAACTATCCCGTTTTATTGATTTTGATAAGGACAAAGCCCTTCTGGTTAACAACAACGACTGGCTTGGCGAACTGAAATATATTTCGTTTTTAAGAGACATCGGAAGACATTTTTCAGTTAACAGGATGATTAAGGCTGAAAGCTACAAGTTAAGGCTTGATTCCGAAGAAGGTCTCAGTTTTATTGAATTTAACTATATGCTGCTTCAGGCATATGATTTTTTGGAATTATTTGACAAATACGGTTGCAGACTCCAAATGGGTGGAAGTGACCAGTGGGGTAATATTGTTGCCGGTATAGAACTTATACGAAAGATTCGAAAGGAAACAGCTTTTGGTATAACCTTTCCCTTAATCAAAACGAGTTCGGGCGCTAAAATGGGAAAAACAGTTAAGGGGGCAATTTGGCTCGATCCTTCTAAAACAACTCCTTATGATTATTATCAGTACTGGATTAATACGGATGACAGGGATGTGGCCAGGTTTTTAGCACTTTTTTCATTTTTGCCAATGGATGAGATCAAAGAAATTAAGCAGTTACAGGGTGCAGACCTAAACAGTGCCAAGACAGTTCTCTCTTTTGAAGCAACACGACTTGCTCATGGCAATGAAGAGGCTGTTATGGCTTATCAGGCTGCTGCCAGTGTTTTTGGACAACGGTATGTAAACAGATCAATATTACCGTCAAGCTCTGTGCCGAGAGATAATTCTGAAATAGCTGATTCCGCGGTCCCTTTTTCATATATGGATGCGAAGCTCTTCGAATCAGGTATTCCTGCATTCAAGCTGTTTCATGGAGCAAAGCTTGCTCCATCTGGCGGTGCTGCAAGAAGATTGATTGAACAGGGCGGGGCCTATATAAATGAAAAGCGAATAGACAAGTTTGATGAATTAATTACATCTAATGATATCAAAGAGATGGAAATGATGCTGAGGTCTGGAAAAAAACGTTTTCATAAAATCAAAATAAAATAATAATAATACTTGACATAATTCATGCAAGAGTTTAGAAATGCGCTTCTTTAGTTTTTGCAACAGCTCTTTAGATAATATAATGGTATGATTATTTATTTTGAAAGCACATATTTTGTGTTGACAGAAAGAATATTCACTTATAGAAAGAACGTTCTTTTTTTCATATTCAGCTTACCTTGGATAATGAAATCCGGCATAAAAAAATATAAATAATTTGCTTGACAAAGAATGTGCAGAATAGTATAAAACAAATCTTTCAACAAATCTGATGTCTTTTGCATATAATTAACAGAATAAAACAATTAATATATTGCTTGACATAACATATTGAATAAATTATTAAACATTTTTGTTTTAAAACCGGGTTGCTGTTTCAGCAGCTACTTGATCTTTGAAAACTAGATAGTGACAGCTTGTGAGTTAGGTCTCATTTTGCATGAAAATGCAACAATTTGATAATTTAATTGGAGAGTTTGATCCTGGCTCAGAATGAACGCTGGCGGCGTGCTTAACACATGCAAGTCGCACGAGAACTCTTTAGCTTGCTAAAGATAGTAAAGTGGCGCACGGGTGAGTAACGCGTGGGTAATCTTCCTTCAAATTGGGGATAACTCGCCGAAAGGCGGGCTAATACCGAATAATATCTTCGAAGCCTCGGTCTTGAAGATCAAAAGTGGCCTCTATTTATATGCTACTGTTTGGAGATGAGCCCGCGTACCATTAGCTTGTTGGTAGGGTAATGGCCTACCAAGGCTGCGATGGTTAGCTGGTCTGAGAGGATGATCAGCCACACTGGAACTGACACACGGTCCAGACTCCTACGGGAGGCAGCAGTGAGGAATTTTGCGCAATGGGGGAAACCCTGACGCAGCAACGCCGCGTGAGTGATGAAGGCCTTCGGGTCGTAAAGCTCTGTCAAGTGGGAAGAACCTGATTGATGATAATACCATCAATCACTGACGGTACCACTGAAGGAAGCACCGGCTAACTCCGTGCCAGCAGCCGCGGTAATACGGAGGGTGCAAGCGTTATTCGGAATCATTGGGCGACCGGACTCGCGAAAACCCTCGCCCTCAAGACCCTCGCCTCCCTGGTAAATGCGAAATTCAACCGCATCCAGTTCACTCCGGACATGCTGCCCGCCGACATCGTGGGCACGGAAATCTACGACCCGCGCGAGGCCCGCTTCCGCGTGAAACACGGCCCGGTGTTCGCGAATTTCATCCTCGCCGACGAAATCAACCGCGCGCCCGCCAAGGTGCAGAGCGCCCTGCTCGAAGCCATGCAGGAAAAGCAAGTCACCATCGGCGAGCAGACCTTCGCGCTGCCGTCCCCCTTTTTCGTTCTAGCAACCCAGAAT
>JAWOHP010000015.1:0-7104 GCA_046485065.1 Desulfobacterales bacterium
AAATATCCGGCCATCTGCGCCTTCTACTGCACCGGTTCCCTCCTTAGCTGTGATCAGCATCAGCCCTTTTTCTTTAAGAGCTGCTGTAATATTTCGCAAAACGGCAGCAAATCCGGCATGAGGGATATGCACAAGGGCTCCGATAAGTATAACCGCATCAGCCTGGATTGAAGAGAAATCGTAAGAAGTGAAATCTCCTTCAAGAACATCGCACCCGGCGTTCTTTCGCGCCAGTTCGGCAAGTTCGGGCGATCTCTCAAAGCCCATTACTTTAAACCCCCGGGTTTTCAGCCACAGAAGATCCCGCCCGGAGCCACAGCCGACATCCAGGATAAAAGCGCTTGGTGCAAGCTCTACCATAAGAGGGGATAAAAACGAGGAGGGATCGATATTGAATGTTCGCTCAAAGTATTTTTCGTGGTTATCCCGGTAATACTCTTCCATCTTCAGAAAGATCTCCGGTACAGTTAAGCTTTTATTGGATGTTTCAAGATGTTATGGTTTTTTGCATTTTAACCGGATTTTGTCAAAGGGTATTTGAACCCGGTGATCTCGTTTTCGCATGCCACAGGTTCTCTGTTTCTCTTTAACGATGAATCATATTGTTTGTCATGGATTTTCCGGGATTAAGATGGTAAAGTCACGGCAGTCATGTTGAAAAGGCGGTTTTTTTAAATCAAAAACAGGAGAGAATTCATGGCAAAGAAGATTCTTGTATTGCTGGGAAGCCCGAGAAGAAAGGGAAACAGCGCGATTCTTGCGGATCAGATAACAAATGGAGCGAAATCGGCCGGGGCAAAGGTTGAAACCATTTATCTGCACGGCAGGAAGATAGCTCCATGCAAGGCCTGTATGGCATGCCAGAAGAAGAACAGCAGGGGGTGCTCCATAAAGGATGATATGCAGGAGATTTACCTGAAGCTCATCAGGGCGGACGCGTGGGTTATCGCCAGCCCTGTTTACTGGTTCACGATGTCCGCACAGACCAAACTTTTCATGGACCGGTGCTTCGCGCTGCCGGCCTATCAAAAAGATCCCTTCCTGGGTAAACAGATCGCGATAGCCATGACATACGGCGACGAGGATCCCTTCACATCCGGTTGCGTCAATGCTTTAAGGACTTTTCAGGACGCCTATGCATACACCCGGGCCAATATCGTGGGCATGGTCTACGGGAGCGCAATGGATGCCGGCCGTATCAGGGATGATAAAAAGGTGATGCAGGAGGCTTTCGATCTGGGAAAAAAACTCGCTGAAGAGTAAACTTTATCAACCTGTGACCGGTTTAGTTTTTTTTAATAAGAAGGTAACGAAGCCAGATTTCGCCGGTTCCGGTTTTGGAGATATCCCGGGAAAAACATTGAATCTGAAATCCGAGCGAGTAAAATATTTCCTCCAGCTCTTCATGCCGGAAAAGACAGAATACCCGGTCCCTAAAGAGCTCTATCGTGGTTAAAATATTTAGCCGAAGTTTCAAGCCGTTATATTTTTATGCATTTTTCTCGATTTTGTCGAATGATATTTGGAACAGGAACCTCACCAATCTTTGTTTTTCCTGGCATTCAACAGATATTTTTCAAAGCTGGCTGATATTTCATTGAATTTCTCAATCACCTTCGGCTCAAGGGACTCTCTTTTTGCCATCTCAATTGGTTTTTCTGAGCCGTCATCATTAACAATAATTACATCGAAATATTTAAGGCGGTATTTATTTTCCTTGATATCTATTCTGATTTTAAATTTGACTGGCAATTTGACACCAAAATACATTTTCAAATCTGCTGAAGTGTTTACAGCAATGGTTCCGATTTCTCTATCTTTAAAATCAATCCCCGCTTTTGACCCTTTGAAACCCTCGGCAAGCCATAAGATTGTATTATCGAAGATTTCATTCTTCGACATCTGTATATACTCTACTACCACCAGGGATACGGGTTCCTCCGTATTCGCCGGTATAGTAAGTGCCATCACCGAGATAAAACAAAAAGCAATAATAACGCCACGAGACATTCTTCATCTCCTCATTTTTTTTGCAGAACCACCTTTTTTCTGCTTCAGGCCTTCACGCAGCTTTTTCTCCGGATCTTGCGGTCTCGTGAAGTTATAGGAAGAGATAGCGACAGCAACGCCGATATTTTTTCCATTATCCTCAACCCTCGCGATCTTTCCCCGGCAATTTACGCGCACAGGCCTTTCCGGATCGACGTTTTCCAGCACAATTGTGAAATCTATTGACTGGCCCGGAGTAAAGGACTTATCAGTTTCGAAAAAAATCCCTGTGCTGCTAAAATCGCGGGTTATGCCTTTGCCTTTTTTAAGCTCTACCGGTGTTGCGCCATTGTGACGATGCGCCCGGGGTGTTTCGGATTTTTTCACCAATCTTATCCTTTCTCCTATCTTTAATATCGATAAAAACAAGTGCAAACACGATAGACCACAGACATCTTGCTGTCCTACAATGAGACCTTTGCATAACACTCCCTTTTGCCCGATTACTGCATCAGGCTCAAATTTCGGCACGCAGTGAAGCTTTAGCGCTATCCTCGAAATACTTCAATGTATTCCTGTGGTTGAAATTATCGCCTTCCTTGTACTTGAACAAAATTGGGCGTTTTTCAAAGGTCTCACAATCTGCCCGATTTATTGACAGAAACTTCCTTTTGAGTGGGTGAAGTATAAAAATAACCGGTCACATAAGTCAAGAAATATTAGGGACATAAATAGTATGAGGTTCTTTTATTGATAACAAATAGCCATTGGAGATACCTCAAAAAAAGGACTCGATATCTGAAGACAGATATGTGTCAAGAGGATTTTGACCAAAAAATGCGGAATGTATTTCTGTATTATCCGGCCACAGCTTGTTACAATTCATTTATTGATAAAACAAACGTGATTGTTTATAGTAACCGCGCTTTTTACTTAAAACAGATAACCAATGGTGATGATTTATGATTCACATGAAAAACAGAAGGACCTGTAATTTGATTATAAGCCTGTTCTGCTTTATTGCGCTTGCTGTTACAGGGTGCAAAGACAAAACGCCGGGTGCTTCCGGAGAAAAAGATGTTAAAGGCGCCGCAAAGAGCGCACAAAGAGCTGTTCCCGTAACATCGGATATTGCAAAGATTAAAGATATTCCAAAAGAAATAAGGGCTATAGGCAACGTGGAAGCTTTTGCCACTGTTTCGATAAAGGCAA
Source organism: Desulfobacterales bacterium (assembly GCA_046485065.1). GTDB lineage: Bacteria > Desulfobacterota > Desulfobacteria > Desulfobacterales > RPRI01 > RPRI01. The sequence continues at coordinate 3,202 of JAWOHP010000015.1, forward strand.
GAGTAAGCGGGGAACTTCAAAAAGTGCATTTTAAAGAAGGCGAAGATGTTGCCAGGGGAAAGCTCCTTTTTACCATAGACCCCCAGCCGTTTCAGGCAGTTCTGAACGAAGCTTTGGCTCGGCTTGAAAAGGATAAGGCGCTTACGGCAAAAGCTGAAGATGATTACCGGAGGTATGAGAACCTGATGCAGAGAGGCAGTATCAGCAGGGAACAGTATGATCAGGTTCGTGCCAATCTCAGCGCATTAAGAGCCACCATACTGGCGGATGAAGCAGTTGTTGAAAATGCGAGAGTTCAGCTTGGCTACACATCTATATATTCTCCTGTTTCAGGACGAACAGGAGCCCTCCTGATTGATCAGGGCAATATGATTAAAGCCAATGATGACAACAAATCATTGGTGGTTATTCAGCAGATTCAGCCGATATATGTCAATTTTTCTGTGCCTGAAAGCAATCTGTCTGAAATTATGAGCAGGTTCAGAAAAGAGACTCTTTTTATAACTGTGACGCCCGAAGGCGCTGGCTCGGTGCCTGAAAAAGGGAGACTGACATTTATTGATAATTCGGTCGATCCCAGGACAGGTTCAATAAGCCTTAAAGGAATTTTTGATAACCATAACAGGCGACTCTGGCCGGGACAGTTTGTTAATGTGGTGCTGACCCTGGGTGATCTTAAAGGTATGGTTACTGTTCCTTCCCAGGCTGTTCAGAACGGGGCGAACGGACCCTATGTCTTTACTATTACTTCAGATAACAAGGTTGAATATAAACCGGTTTCTGCGGGAATATCTTACAACGGTGCAACAGTGATTGAAAAAGGAGTCCTGGCCGGAGAAAAGGTTGTTACGGACGGACATCTCCGGCTCACACCCGGAGCATCGGTCGAAATTACTGACGGTGCAGAACCCGGAAACAGTAATATTAAGAAAGAGAGCAAAGAGGTTGCATCGTGAATATTGCCAGACTCTTTATCAGCAGGCCTGTTATGACAACGCTGGTAATGGCGGGCCTGCTTCTCTTCGGGGTTATGGCATACCGGACTTTACCGGTAAGTGATTTACCGAACGTGGATTTTCCGACAATTCAGGTAACTGCCAATCTTCCTGGTGCAGATCCTGAAAACATGGCAGCAAGCGTTGCAACTCCTCTGGAGAGAGAGTTTTCAACAATTGCCGGTATTGACTCCATGTCTTCTTCAAACGCGCTGGGAACCACACGGATTACCCTTCAGTTCAGCCTGGAAAGAGATATTGATGCGGCTGCCCAGGATGTTCAGTCGGCGATCGCAAAGGCGGCCCGTCAGCTTCCGCCTGGCATGCCCACCCCCCCAACCTACCAGAAAGTGAATCCTGCGGACCAGGCGATTTTATATCTTTCGCTCGCTTCCGCCACGCTTCCGCTTTCGGCGGTCAATGAATACGCAGACACCATGATCGCCCAGAGAATATCCATGGTCAGCGGAGTAGCCCAGGTTTCTGTATATGGCGCAAAAAAATATGCTGTCCGTGTACAGCTTGATCCGAAAGTGATGGCTTCACGCGAGATCGGCATTGACGAAGTTGTTCAGTCAATAGAGCGTGGAAATGTTAATCTTCCCACCGGAACGCTTTACGGCGAACATCAGGCATTCAATATCCAGGCAGATGGACAGTTGATGGATGCGGCAGCCTTCAGACCCCTTATTGTTGCATGGCGAAACGGGTCTCCTGTGAGACTTGAGGAGATCGGAAAAGTTTTTGACAGCGTTGAGCGAGATAAAATTTATACCTGGCGTAATAATGTCCGCTCTATTGTTCTTGCCATTCAGCGACAGCCCGGAACCAATACGGTTGAAGTGGTAAATAATATTAGGAAGCTTTTACCGGTATTTGAAAAACAGCTTCCGGCGGCGGTGCAGCTTGAAGTCATGTTTGACCGTTCTGAATCCATAAAGGAATCTGTGAATGATGTAAAATTTACCCTCCTTCTTACCATCAGTCTTGTAATAATGGTTATTTTCATTTTTTTGAGAAATCTTCCGGCCACAATTATTCCGAGCCTTGCTCTCCCGATGTCCATTATTGTCACTTTTGCAGCCATGAAACTCATGGGATTCAGCGTTGACAACCTATCGCTGATGGCTTTGACTCTTGCGGTGGGTTTTGTGGTAGATGACGCGATTGTAATGCTTGAAAATATTGTCCGCCATCTTGAGATGGGAAAAGGAGTTTTGCAGGCGACTCTTGACGGTTCAAAGGAGATCAGCTTCACTATTCTATCGATGACAGTCTCTCTTGCAGCGGTTTTCATACCTGTACTGTTCATGGGCGGAATAGTGGGGAGGCTCTTCCGGGAGTTTTCGCTCGTTATAACTGTTGCGATTCTTTTGTCCGGGTTTGTATCGCTGAGTCTTACCCCGATGCTCTGCAGCATCTTTCTAAGACCGAAGGAGGAAGTTCACCATGGAAGGATTTATACGGCAACGGAATCCGTTTTCAGTTTGATGCTCCGGATTTACCAGAAAACTCTAAGCATAGCCCTCCGGTTTCATGTGATAACCTTTCTGGTTTCCCTTGCTGTGCTCGCCGGAACAGTCATCTTGTTTGCAAAGGTCCCGAAGGGTTTTTTGCCCAGCCAGGACACGGGTCAGATATCAGGCTTTACGGAAGCGTCACAGAATATCTCTTTTGAATCAATGGTTCGTCATCAGACAGCGCTCCATAAGATTCTGGAGGCAGAGCCTGCGATTGACACTTACATGTCTTCTGTTGGTGCAGGAGGACCGAACCTTGCAGGCAATTCCGGACGTTTTTTTATCAGATTAAAACCCAGGAAAGAACGGAAAGAGAGCGCGGATGAACTTATTCAGAAATTAAGGCCAAAACTTGCAACAGTACCTGGAATTCAGGCTTTTTTGATGAATCCACCGGCCATCAATATAGGCGGAAGAATGACCAAGGGCCTTTATCAATATACCATGCAGGGTCCTGATACGGTTGAACTGTACAGGTTTGCGACGATTCTTGAAAAAAAGATGAAGGAGATGCCGGAATTTCAGGATGTAAACAGCGATCTGCAGATGAACAACCCGGAAATACGTGTTGAAATCAACCGCGACAAGGCAGCATCTCTTGGTATCACGGCGCTTCAGATTGAAGATGCATTAAGAAGCGCATACGGATCACGTGAAGTATCAACCATATACACGCAGACAAACAGCTACAAGGTCATTATGGAACTGATGCCTCAATTTCAGAGAGATCCGTCAGCCCTTTCTCTTCTTTATATCCGGTCATCAGAAGGAAAACTGATTCCCTTAAGCACGGTAGCCGATTTCAAATCCGGCGTCGGACCTCTTTCAGTTAATCATTCCGGGCAGCTTCCTTCCGTGACCATCTCATTTAATTTAAAACCCGGAATTTCACTCGGTGAGGCAGTTGCTCATGTTGAAAAAATTACCCGGGGTCTTGTTCCCCCGACAATAAGTGGGAGCTTTCAGGGAACAGCCCAGGCCTTTCAGACGTCTTTCAAGGGAATGGTGTGGCTTCTCGTCATGGCCATACTGGTCTCCGGCGGGGGTCTTAATCCGCACCCGGCGGTTCTCACCCCGCAGCGACCAGGCTTGCAGGAAGCTCACCAGGTTGGGCAACAACGCCGGGAGAGCCACCACCAGCAACGCGCCGATGGTGAACGGGTCGCCTTTGGCGCCTTTTTGAGGATCGCTTTCTTGCAGTGATTCAACCGAATCTGCTCCCAGATCGCGCAACTCGCTCATCAATAGCCTGGAAAGCTCGTCCAGGTATTCCGGGTCTGCCAGCGGGTCAGCGATCGACAGGTAGAGTATGATCTTATCCTCGGGCATGCCTGCTCCTGTTGGGTAATGACTTACGCAGCTGGTAGGAAGATGGGATGTTTCCCACG
>JAWOHP010000115.1:0-10536 GCA_046485065.1 Desulfobacterales bacterium
TTCTACCGATTCTATGAGAAATGATAAAGGCAATTCCTCCGGGGAAGTCTCAAAGGACAGACGGGAGGAATTATCTATGCATGATTGAATGTGTTTATCGCATGTTAGATGAGATTGCAAATATCATATGCGTTTAAGGGCTGCCCGGAAGTATAGCTTAGCGTTGTAATAGAGTTTTCAAAAAGGCAAGAGTTATCGGGCAGTATTGGGGAAGAAGCGGGTGAATGATTATTTGAACAAAAAACGGATTCTATACAAAGACAAGTTGCTTTTGATTCGGTTTGGGTATAAAGGCTTTTTGTCTTATATAAACAATTATGATGAACTTGTAAAAATTATATTTTTCTCACAAAGGCACGAAGGGCACGAAGATAAAATCATTTAATATTAATATGTTAACTTTGTGATCTTTGTGGCTTGGTGTGAGATCCTGACTTTTTCAAAGCCATCAATTTTAGTGGGAGGTTTTTTATAAATGCCTGAATTAGCCTATGTAAATGGTCATATTATGCCCATAAAAGACGCTGTCGTTCCTGTTGAAGACCGGGGATATCAGTTCGGTGATGCTGTTTACGAGGTTATAGCAAGCTATGGCGGAAAGATGTTCTGTTTTGAGGAGCATTTTACGAGACTTGACCGGTCAATGAAGGAACTTTTTTTCCCGATTGTTCATATTGATCAGATCAAGAGGGCCGCTATAGAACTCTTTACAAAGGCTGATATAGAGCGCGCCGCAGTTTATATCCAGATCTCAAGAGGTGTTTCTCCGAGAAATCATTCCTTTCCGGGAGACATCCCGGTTCAGGTTGTTATGACAGTCCGGAAAATAGAAGAAAAGAATCCACCGATAAGAGAGACAGGTATTTCCGCAATCACAGTTGAAGATTTGCGATGGGGTCGCTGCGACATAAAGACTGTACAGCTTCTGCCCAATGTGCTTGCCAAGCAGAAGGCTCTGGATGCCGGATGCTATGACGCAATTTTTGTTGCAAAAGACGGGATTGTCCGCGAGGGGAGCAGTTCGAACCTGTTCATCTTATCCGGAGGCATGCTGATTACCCATCCGCTCACTCCTGACATACTGTCCGGTATCACGCGGTTGATGGTTCTTGATATATGCCGGGAGAAAGAATATCAGGTACAAGAGCGCTTTTTCGATAAAAGTAAGCTCTACGAGGCAGATGAAGTATTCCTGACAGGAACTATAACCGAAGTGCTTCCGGTTGTTCGTATCGACGGCCGTCCCGTAGGTAACGGCAAGGTCGGTCCTACAGCAAGGGCGCTGCAGAAAAGTCTTTTGGAGAGATTGAAAAGTTAACAGGATTTCAGGCCGATTCAACTCTGTTTCTGCCGGATTCTTTGGCGCGGTAAAGGGCTGCGTCCGCCCGGTCAAGCAGGTCTTCAATCTGCTCTCCGGAATGATAAGCTGTAACTCCGATTGATACTGTCATATGGAGATCCGGAGACAGGTCGCCAAAACTGAATTTCCTGATACTTTTGCGAATCCGCTCGGACACTATAACAGCTTCGGGGAGAGAAGTTTTGACCAGAATAAGCAGAAATTCTTCCCCGCCGAATCTGGCAACATAATCCACCTCTCGTATTACTTCTTTAGTAAGAACGGCAAATTTCTGCAGAACAATATCACCTGTACTGTGACCGAACTTGTCATTGACCTGCTTGAAATGGTCCAGATCGGCATAGCAGACCACGAAAATGTAATCTCCCCTGTCGGCCATCGATTTCTGGTACCTGAGCACATCCATAATATGTCGGCGGTTGAAAATACCGGTCAGTTCGTCGGTTATCGCCATCTCATTTACTTTCTTCAACGCGTCCTGAAGTTGAACGTTGCGGGATTTCAGCATCTGGCGGAGTGTGCTCAGCTCTGATCCGACAATTGAAAAGCCGCCCAGAGTAAATGCAAAGCCAATCCACTGAATTATTTCTATTTTCAGGTCAAGCGTCTGAGGGTGAGTTCTTGAAAGCAACAAAATAACCGAGCCATATCCAAAAATGGCAATTACGGTAATAAACAGAAAACCATCCAGACGGAGTCGGAAAGCGGCAAAAAGCATCACAAGCAGGTAGAGCATAAGAAAAAGCGTCCGCACCTGGTCTATGTGATAAACCGAAACCATAAGGATTATTGTTACCCAGGTAATCTGAATCAGGGTCATGCCTTTATCTTTGAATCGCTGGTTCACTCCCTTGAGGATTAAAACGAAAATTGTTATATATCCTGCCCAGCCTACAGTAAGAATCATGAGAATATCGAACAGAGTGCCCCTGAATAAACCCTGGTAAAAGCAGTACATGAGAAGCAGGGAATAAGCCGCGACTCCGCCCATAGCCATAAGGGTCCGTGTGATTATTATCTTTTGCTTGGCCTTGTTATCCAAAGGTACTCTTTCGAAGTTCATGCTGATCACGGCATAAAATTAGCTTTTTACGAGTCCATCAATTTTGATATTGATATATATTTTATAGATATGATATTTGTAACACCGTAATGTTCACAGGTAAATAATTATTTTAAAGAATTAAGATGATTTCAGGGGAGTGTTTATTAATCTTAATTGATGAACGAAAAACAAAAGAGGAGGACGAACAGATGAAGCTATTTAAGTTGTGCCTGGTTTTGGCAATTGTATTTGCCATGTCCGGAGTTGCTTTTGCCGGACAGACTTTTGATTCTGTCAAGGCAAAAGGTTTTATTCAGGTCGGTGTAAACGAAGGATTATTCGGCTTTGGAAAGCCGGATGAAAAAGGTGTATGGCGCGGTCTTGATGTTGATACTGCTCGCGCTATAGCAGCCGCTGTATTCGGCGATACCAGCAAGGTAAAATTTATTCCTCTGACAGCAGTTCAGCGGTTTACCGCCCTGCAGGCCGGTGAAATCGATGTGCTGTGCCGAAATGCAACACAGACTCTCGGGCGTGATACTGACCTTGGACTTGATTTCGCCCAGGTCAACTATTATGACGGCCAGGGCTTCCTGGTTCCCAAAAAGCTGAAAGTCAAAAGAGCTAAAGAGCTTGACGGCGCAACAGTTTGTGTTCTTCCGGGAACAACAACGGAGCTTAATGTTGCCGATTATTTTAGAACCAACAAGATGAAAATGAAACCTGTTGTTATTGAAAGTAACGCTGAACTAAACAAGGCTTTCTTTGCAGGGAGATGCGACTGTATGACTTCCGATGCTTCCCAGCTTGCAGCAGTGCGTGCCGTTGCTCCCAACCCTGATGATTACATGATTCTTCCAGACATCATTTCTAAGGAGCCTCTTGCCCCCGCAGTACGCCATGGGGATAACCAGTGGAAAGATATTGTAAATTACTCTGTTCTTGCAATGATTGAAGCGGAAGAGCTTGGTATCACTTCAAAAAATGTTGATGAAATGCTGAAAAGCACCAATCCCATAATCATGCGTTTTCTCGGTGTTACACCCGGAAACGGAAAGGCTCTCGGGCTCAGTGAAAAATGGGCATATAATATCATCAAGATGGTAGGAAATTATGATGAGGTTTTTGAGCGCAATGTCGGAAAAAATACTCCGCTCAAACTTGAACGCGGTTTGAACGCTCTCTGGAAAGACGGCGGAATTATGTATTCCCCGCCTTTCAAATGAAAATATTCTGATTGCAGATTTTTACTTTGTTAATAGCTGACGGCAACGGGCGAATTTGCCACTTGCTGTCAGCTATTTTTTAATAAAAAAGATATACAATTTATCGTAAAGCTAATAAATTGATATGCTGATAGAGAATAGAATGCAAAACAGCAACAATTCAAGCTCAACCGGTAATGCTGAACAGAAAATCCCTTTTTTAAATGATCCGAAAATACGCTCGATAATCTATCAGATTGTGACAATTGGTATGATCGGGCTTCTCGGATATTATCTTTTTTCGAACACGATTGAAAATCTTAACAGGCAATCTATTGCCACAGGTTTTGGCTTTTTTGAAAAGGAGGCTTCCTTTGAAATCGGCGAATCCCTGATTCCCTATTCCGCTGCTGATACTTACGGGAAGGCCCTGTTCGTTGGAGTTTTAAACACAATCAAGGTGGCTTTCATAGGCGTTGTTCTTACTGTTGTACTGGGAACTTTTCTGGGAATTGCCCGTCTTTCTACAAACTGGCTTGTTTCAAAACTTGCTGCTGTTTATATTGAAGTAATGCAGGACATACCGATTCTGCTCCAGCTTTTTTTCTGGTATTCCTTTTTTTATGACATACTGCCTCCAACGCGTGAAGCTCTTGAACCTGTGAAAGGTGTCTTTATGAGCAACCGGGGCCTTGTTTTTGCGGTACCTGAATGGCATCCTGCCTTTAAATATATTATTGCCGTATTTATAGCCGGCTGCATCGCCTCGTATTTTTTGAGAATCTGGGCAAAAAAAAGCCAGGAAAAAACAGGACAGATCTTTCCTGTATTCCTCTGGTCAGTCGCAATTATACTTGGTTTGCCTTTTATAACGTGGTTGTTTTCCGGAGCGCCCCATAAGATGAATGTTCCGGAGCTTGTGGGATTCAATTTTCGGGGCGGCTTGAATATGAGTCCTGAATTCGGGGCTCTTTTACTGGGTCTGGTACTTTATACCGCTGCTTTTGTGGCCGAGATTGTACGCGCCGGCATTCAGGCTGTAAGCAAAGGTCAGACTGAAGCCGCCATGTCGGTCGGATTAAAACCCGGTCAAATATTAAATCTTGTTATTCTGCCCCAGGCTTTAAGAGTTATTATTCCGCCTCTTACCAGCCAGATGTTAAACCTTACAAAGAACAGCTCCCTTGCAGTAGCAATAGGATTTCCCGACTTTGTTTCTGTCGCCAGCACCACAATAAACCAGACCGGGCAGGCCATAGAAGGGATTACAATGATAATGGTGGTTTACCTTTGTTTCAGTCTTCTGACATCTCTTTTCATGAACTGGTATAATAAAAAAATGGCTCTTGTTGAAAGATAGAAAAGCGAATGGACAAATCGGAAAAAGATAAAATGATAAGTCAGGGATTAAAGGCGCCTGTAATCAGGATCGGAGCAGTGCAATGGATTAAATCGAATCTGTTCAACGGTGTTTTTAATTCAATTCTAACAATTCTTACACTTATCCTTTTGTATAAAGTTGTGCCTCCTTTTATTAAATGGGCATTTATAGACAGTTTCTGGTATTCAACTGCCGAGGAGTGCCGTGCCGGAGACGGAGCATGCTGGTCCATAATACCTGTGAATATACGGTTTATAATATTCGGCTTCTACCCACACGAATTGCACTGGCGCCCGCTTCTGGCGATGATAATGATGGTCGGCCTGCTTTTCTACAGCAAAAACAGGGATAATTGGAAAAAGTCACTTATATATATCTGGATTGCCGGTCTTATCATAATGGGCCTTCTTATGAAAGGAGGTTTATTCGGATTGACTTCCGTTGACAGTGATCAGTGGGGCGGATTGCCTCTTACGCTGATGCTCTCTGTTTTCGGAATGGTTGCCGCATATCCTTTTGGAATTATTCTTGCTCTCGGAAGAAGATCAAAAATGCCTGCCGTAAAAACGGTCTGCATAATATATATCGAACTTATACGGGGAGTTCCTCTTATAAGCCTTCTTTTTATGTCGGCGATCCTGTTCCCGTTGTTTTTCCCGCAAGGAGTCACGGTAAACAAGATTATCAGGGCACAGGCTGCGATAATCATGTTCACCGCAGCATACATAGCTGAGGTTGTGAGAGGAGGCTTGCAGGCTATAACAAGAGGACAGTACGAAGCGGCGGAATCCTTAGGGTTGAATTATGCCCAGAAAATGCGACTGGTCATTCTGCCGCAGGCACTAAAAATTGTTATTCCGCCCACGGTCGGAATACTGATATCGGCATTCAAGGATACATCGCTGGTTGTTATTATTGCTCTTTATGAGATTTTAAAAACCACAAGGACAGCACTTGCAGATCCGGCGTGGATGGGATTCAGCCCGGAAGCTTATATTTTTGTAGCTTTGATATATTTTGTGTGCTGTTATTCCATGTCCAATTACAGCCGTAAGCTTGAAAGAGAACTCCATTCCTGAAGATGAAAATATTTTATAAGGGTTCAAGGGGTCAAGGGTTCAAGGATTCCAGTGAAGGTAAAGGTTGTAAGTGTTTAAGAAAAAGCGCCTGAACCCTCGAACCCTCGAACCCTTGAATCCTTGCCCCCCTTTTTTGTCAAATTATATATAAGGGGCAATGAACAGTATAGGATAGAGGAATTCATGAACAGCGAAGCTACAACAAACAGCATAAAGCGGTCTTCAGAAGACAGGATTATTGAAATGATCGACATGAACAAGTGGTTCGGCGACTTTCATGTTTTAATAGATATTAACCTTGCTGTTTACAAGAGTGAACGGATAGTTATCTGCGGCCCGTCGGGATCCGGAAAGTCGACTCTTATACGCTGCATAAACAGACTCGAGGAACATCAGAAGGGTAAAATTATAGTTGACGGGATTGAACTCACCGGAAACCTGAAAAATATCGAAAAAATACGTGAAGAAGTCGGAATGGTCTTTCAGCATTTCAACCTTTTTCCCCACCTTTCAATAATTGAGAATCTGACTCTTGGTCCGATATGGGTCAGGAAGGTACCAAAAAAAGAAGCAGAAGAAACAGCAATGTATTATCTGGAAAAAGTACATATTGCGGAACAGGCGAACAAGTATCCCGGACAGCTTTCAGGCGGTCAGCAGCAAAGGGTCGCTATTGCGCGAAGCCTTTGCATGAAGCCTAAGGTAATGCTCTTTGATGAACCTACTTCGGCTCTTGATCCCGAAATGGTTAAAGAGGTGCTGGATGTAATGATAAACCTTGCCGAAGAGGGAATGACCATGATCGTTGTTTCCCACGAAATGGGATTCGCGAAAAGTGTTGCCCACAGGGTTCTTTTCATGGATTTCGGCCGGATAGTTGAAGAAAATACCCCCCATGAATTTTTTGATAATCCGCAGCATGACAGAACCAAACTATTTTTAAGCCAGATACTGCACTGATATTTTCGGCCTGCAAACCTCGAACCCTTTTCTTCGACTAGAGAGCTTTGCATAACATCTGATTAAGAGGTCTGCCAGGGTAATGGGCTTTGGGCATTTCGCAAGAAATTTTTACGGCACCATAGCAACGCCCCCATATATACGACAAAGAATCATACAGGCGGAGTCTGTATAAGGCTTCGTGACTATTCATCCTTTGGGGCTGTCTATAACCTGATGGATGCGGATATGCCGCCGTTGGCAAAGGCTTAAGTTGTGTTCTTGCGAATGCCAAAGCTCATTACCCTTAAAGACCCTAGTAGAAGATATTCAAAGGTCTCGACTAATCGGGAGAAGAAACGTAAAATGAAACCTATAGTAGCTATCGTCGGCAGACCCAATGTCGGCAAATCGACCTTTTTTAACCGTGTTACGCGGACAAAAGACGCTATTGTTGATAATTTCCCCGGTGTAACAAGGGATTCTATCTACCGGGATGCGGTCTGGAACGATACCCAGTTTACACTTATCGACACAGGCGGCTTCACGGGCGGGGAGGACGATGATATTATCTCAAAAGTCCGTTTCCAGGTAAAAGAGGCTGTCGATAATGCTGATATTATTATCATGATGCTGGACGGGAAATGGGGTGTTTCTCCTTTTGATCATGATATTATCGGTATGCTCAGGACGGCGGGTAAACAGGTTTATTATGTTGTAAATAAAATAGACGGTGATGAAAAAGAGGTAAATCTTTATGATTTCTACAATCTGGGCATAGAAAATCCATATCCGGTTTCGTCAGAGCATGGTTATGGGGTCCCGGATTTCCTTGACTATCTTGTTGATAAATTGCCAAGAGTTATTTCAGAAAAATCTGAGGATATGGCCAAGGTTGCTGTAATCGGAAGGCCGAATGTCGGGAAATCGTCCCTCATAAACAGGATACTCGGAAAAGAACGGCATATAGTAAGCGATATCCCAGGTACGACAAGGGATGCAGTTGATTCAATCTTCCAGATAAAAGGGAAATCATATCTTCTAATAGATACTGCCGGGATACGCCGAAAGGGGAAAGTATCGGAAAAAATAGAAAAGTTTTCCATTGTCAAGGCATTGAAAAGCCTTGACAGGTGCGATGTAGCATTAATAATCATCGATTCTTCAGAGGGTATAACGGAGCAGGACATAAATGTTGCGGGATATGCCTTTGAGCGGGGCTGCGGCTGCATCTTTCTCCTGAATAAGTGGGATGCTGTCGAAAAAAACGATAAAACCAGGAAAATACTTATTGACCGGTTAAGGTATGACGCCAAGTTTTTAAACTTCGCGCCTGCAATGGTGATTTCAGCCAAAACAGGACACGGAGTTTCAAAAATATTCAACCTGGTCGAAGAAGTGTACGGCCAGTATGAAAAAAGAATCGGAACCGGCGAATTGAACAGGATTTTCGAGGTTGCCGTAAAAAAAACCGAGCCTCCTCTCTATAAAGGAAGAAGACTTAAATTTTATTATGCAACCCAGGTATCTGTTAAGCCGCCTACATTTGTCTGCTTTGTAAATTTTCCCGAGGGGGTTCATTTTTCTTACAGCCGTTATCTTATAAACCAGATAAGGGAAGGTTCAGGGCTTGACAAAACGCCGGTAAAGATAGTTTTCAGGAAGCGGGAAGGGGACAGGCATAAGAAGAAATAAAGGGTTCGAGGGTTCAAGGATTCGAGTGAGATGCTGAAAAATTATAAAAATCTAACCAATTATAATTATTGAGGAAAAGACTTGGATCTTTTTGAATACGGCGCAAGGGAAGCAGGAAACGGAGTAAAACCTCTTGCCGAGAAGATGCGTCCGCGGAACATAAATGAGTTCGCAGGCCAGGAGCATGTTGTCGGCAGCGGAACGCTGATCCGCCACGCAATAGAAAAAGACCAGGTTTTTTCAATGATTCTCTGGGGTCCTCCCGGCTGCGGTAAAACTACTCTTGCAAGAATAATAGCACTTGAAACCCGCTCATATTTTGTTCACTTTTCAGCAGTATTATCGGGTGTTAAAGAGATCAGGGCTGTTATCGAAGAAGCAAAAGATCAGCTTAAACTTCACAGAAAGCGAACCATACTTTTTGTCGATGAAATTCACAGGTTCAACAAGGCTCAGCAGGACGCATTTCTTCAACATGTGGAAAGCGGGCTGATAACACTTATTGGAGCTACAACCGAAAATCCTTCGTTCGAGGTAATTGCGCCCCTTCTTTCACGCTGCAGGGTTATAACGCTCAAAACACTGTCCGATGAAGATATCACGAGGATAATTGAAGCGGCTTTAAAAGATAAGGAAAGAGGGCTCGGAAACCTGAATATTGAACTTTCAGGCGAAGTTCTCTCCCACCTTGTGAGAATATCGGATGGAGATGGCCGGATGGCTTTAAATAGCCTTGAAGCAGCGGCAGGCATAGCAGCCGGTAATAAAAAAGAGGCTGATGGGAAAGCAATCATCATAACTCTTGAAGATCTTGAGAAGGCGCTCCAGAAAAAGGCGTTATTGTATGATAAATCAGGCGAAGAGCATTACAATCTTATTTCCGCACTTCATAAGAGCATGAGAGGCAGTGATCCGGATGCTGCTCTTTACTGGCTTGCGCGCATGCTGGCGGCAGGTGAGGATCCTCTTTATATAGCAAGAAGGATGGTTAGGTTTGCTTCTGAAGACGTCGGAAACGCCGATCCTTATGCTTTAAGTGTTGCCATGGATGCGATGGAGGCTTTTAAATTTATCGGACAGCCGGAAGGAGAGCTCGCCCTTGCGCAGGCTGCCGTTTATCTCGCGACCGCTCCCAAGAGCAACAGCATATATACTGCATATGGGAGAGTCAGGGCAGCCGTCAGAAACGAAGGAGCGCTTCCTGTTCCTTTTCACATACGAAACGCTCCGACCAATCTTATGAAAGAGCTCGGGTACGGAAAGGATTACAAGTACGCCCATGATTACAAGGAGGAATACGTTTACCAGGAGTATTTGCCTGAAAAGCTGGAAGGCCATCTTTTCTACTTTCCATCTGAGAGAGGTTACGAAAAGGCCGTTAAGGAAAGACTCGACAAATGGCGAAAGCTTAAAAGCGATAAAAGAAAAGAGTCAAAATGACGGCTTTGTAAAAAGTCATTCTGCTGTGTTGCACTTCATCTTTCGTCATTGCAGCGTACCAAAAAGTACGCTTCATTCCTCAAGATTCGTGCGCCTTGCGTAATGAGCTTTTTACTTTGCCGTCTGAATTTTGACTTTTTACGAAGGTATCAAAGAAAAATAGCGGGTTAACCTGAAAAATCAAAAGAAAATTCCCTCGTTTCATGTTTTACCGGATTTGCCCCGTCTATGATGAATGTCCGTTCAATGAAAGTAATTTTTTCATCACCCACGAGAAGAATGGAAGATGAGCGGGTTCCGTAGATATCGCTTTTGATGAAAAGGGGAGATAAAATCCTCTCCCATTCAATGCCCACACCCGTGTCTGGAAGATCCCTGTCAGGCGGCATATC
>JAWOHP010000169.1:0-8848 GCA_046485065.1 Desulfobacterales bacterium
TAAAGCTCGTTTGAGACAAATTTCAGCGGCAGAATATAAGAGCAATTATTAAAAAGCAAGACCCAGTTTTTAAAATACTTTCTTTCAAAAAAAATAAAACTGGGGTATCATAAAAATCAGATCGCCTCCAAAAGAGTTGGTGATTCAAAGATGATGGACTCATAAAAGTCCATCATCTTTGCCGAGGGCGAGTAAGCCCCGGCCTGGGGTGTGGGTGGAACCGCTTGAATTTACTTCAAGCGGCGGGAGAGGGGAATCCCTGATGACCCTTTTATCCCAGCCGAATGTGAGAAGAACAAGGGTTTTTGTAATATGAAAATTCTTATTACAAATGATGACGGTATTTATGCTCATGGCCTGAGCGCACTATACAAGAGGTTTGCAATAAGCCATTTTGTTACAGTTGTGGCGCCGGACCGTGAAAGAAGCGCCATTAGCCATGCCATAACGCTGCATGAACCCCTTCGCGCCAAAAGGGTCGATCTGGACGGCGGTTTTCAGGGATATGCCGTCAACGGTACTCCTGCCGATTGCGTCAAGCTCGGCGTACTTGAAATACTGGGATGTAAACCGGACATAGTTATTGCAGGCATAAACCCCGGCGCAAATGTAGGCGTCAATGTCAACTATTCAGGTACGGTTGCCGCGGCCAAGGAGGCTTCGTTTTATGGTGTCAGCGCAATAGCTGTATCCATCCAGGGTTTTGATATGAAATGCCTTGACGATGCGGCGATATTTATTGAAAGACTTACCATGGAAGTTGTTGAAAAGGGGCTTCCATTCGGAACTTTTCTTAATGTTAATATACCGGATATATCACTAAAAGAAACGGCCGGCGTTCGGATCAGCAGGCAGGGCACAGACATTGCCTCCGAGTTTTTTGAAAAAAGAGTTGATCCCAGAAATCGTACGTACTACTGGCAGGGATATGACGCCAATCTTTCCGTGTATAATCCGGAAACTGATGGAGCGGTTCTTAATGACAAATTTATATCAATAACTCCAATCAAGTGCGACATGACAGATTACAGCATGATAAAAGCTCTTAAAGAATGGAATATAAATAACAGCTAAAGAAGGTGTTTATGAAAAAACAATATATTGGATCTTTTAAAGCTGGAGATAAGGTAGATGATGTTTTTGTTATTTTTGAAAAGACTCTTGCTCAAAAAAAGGACGGAAGCAATTATCTTGGCATAACCCTTTCCGATAGAACGGGAAAAATAAAAGGGGTTGTATGGGATAATGTGGATAAAATTTCATCAGGCATAAATTCGGGACATTTTGTTCATGTTAAAGGTAATATTTCGGAGTATAAGGGTACTCTTCAGGCGGTCGTAAAGAATATGGAGTTGTTCTCATCTGATTCAGTTGATCCGTCCGATTTTCTTCCCATAACCAGTCATGATATCAATTCCATGTTTGAACGCTTAGTCAAACTTTCAGATTCAATTGAAGATATGAGTTTAAAAAAACTGCTGGAAGCTTTCTGGAAAGACAGCGGGTTCGTTGAAAAATTCAGAAAAGCTCCTGCTGCGAAAATGATGCATCATGCATGTATAGGCGGTCTTCTGGAGCATACCCTTTCCATGTCACTTCTTGCGGACAGGATCGCAGGACATTACAAAGGTATTGACAGGGATCTTCTTATCGCCGGAGCCATCCTTCATGATATTGGGAAAATAAGGGAATTTGAATATAAACTGAGCATTGATTATTCGGATGAAGGAAGGCTTTTGAGCCACATTGTCATTGGCCTGGAGATGATTGATGAAAAGATCAAGGGAATTAAGGAATTTCCTGATAACCTTGCCCTTTTATTAAGACACATGATTGTCAGCCATCATGGCGCCAGAGACTTCGGTTCTCCGGAACCTCCAAAGACCATCGAGGCTGTCATACTTAATTATATTGACGAGATTGATTCAAAGGTAAGCGCCATTCGTGAGTTTATGGCCTCCGAAGATACCGGGGGAAACTGGACAAGATATCACAAGATACTGGAACGCCATTTTTACACAGGAGGAAATGGCATACTGTTAAAAGAATAGAACAGACTGGATATAGAGATGTTTATCACGTTTGAAGGAATTGAAGGCTCCGGGAAAACAACACAGATAAGACACGTTTCGGAGTTTTTGAAGCTAAAAGGTAAAGATTGCGTGACAACCCGTGAGCCGGGAGGCACAAGTACCGGCAGAAAGATACGTTCTATTCTGCTCGATCCCGAAAATAAGGGAATGGATCCAGTGGCAGAACTTCTTTTATACATGGCGGACCGGGTTGAACATGTCAATAAAGTGATAAAACCTTCATTATCCGATGGCAAAACTGTTTTGTGCGACCGCTATTTTGATGCGACTGTTGTATATCAGGGGTATGCCAGGGGATTGTCCATAGATTTATTAATGAAGCTGCATAAACTTATTCTGAATGATTTAAAGCCTGACATAACTTTTCTTCTCGACCTTCCTCCCGCAACCGGTCTTTCAAGGGCATGGAAACAGATAGAAGAAGGAGAACGGGCGGGGATTGAAACAAGATTTGAAAAAGAGGCTATCGCTTTTCATGAAAAGGTAAGGGAAGGTTATCTTGAGCTTGCACATAAGGAGCCTGAGCGCTTTATTGTTATTGACGCCATGAATAATGAGGAGCGGGTCAGGAAAGATATAATAAAGGTGTTGTCATGAGCTACTCCATACTGGACACTATTGGAAATACCCCTCTTGTTGAAATAAAAAACATGAATCCTAATCCCAGAGTAAGGATTCTTGCGAAGCTCGAATACTTTAACCCGGGAGGTTCGATAAAAGACAGGGCGGCGCTCTTTATGATCGAAGATGGGGAAAAATCCGGTGAACTCACACGCGACAAAATAGTCATAGAGGCGACAAGCGGCAACACCGGCATAGGTCTTGCTCTGGTTTGTTCGGTCAAGGGATACAGGTTGCTTCTAACCATGTCCGAAGCCGCAAGCATTGAACGCCAGAAAATACTTAAAGCCCGGGGAGCCGACATTCTGCTTACTCCGGGACATCTCGGTACGGACGGCGCAATAGAAGAAGTTTACCGTCTTTGCAGGGAAAAACCCGGCGCCTATTTTATGACCGACCAGTTCAACAACAAGGCTAACTGGCAGGCCCATTATTTTGGAACAGCCGAAGAGATATGGAAACAGACCGAGGGAAAAGTCACAAAAGTCATCATCACAATGGGAACAACCGGAACCGTGATGGGAATCACAAGAAGGCTCAAGGAATATAACCCTGACATATCAATCGTGGGAGTTGAACCATATCTCGGACATAAAATCCAGGGTCTAAAGAACATGAAAGAGGCATACAGGCCTGAGATTTACGAAAAGAAACGCATTGATAAAATAGTGAACATCGATGATGAAGAGGCCTATGAAACGGCAAGACGCCTTGCAAGGGAAGAGGGTCTCTTCGTTGGAATGAGCAGCGGCGCCGCCATGGTTATTGCCCGCAACGAAGCGGCTGCCATGGAGGATGGAACGATAGTCGTTATATTCCCGGACAGCGGAGAACGATATCTGAGCACCTCCCTTTTCGCTGTTAAGGAAAAGATCGAACTTAAACTTTTCAACACTATGACAAGGAGCAAGGAGCCCTTTGAACCTGTTAATCCGGGCAAAATTTCGATTTATTCATGCGGGCCTACTGCCCATGCGAGAATGCATCTTGGAGAATGCAGGCGTTTTGTCTTTTCTGATCTCTTATGCCGTTATCTCGAATTCAGGGGATATTCGGTGAAACATATAATGAATATAACGGATCTTGACGATAAGACCATAAACGGGTCTGAAAAGGCGGGGATCGGTTTATCCGAGTTTACCGGGGAAAATATAGACCTGTTCATGAAAGATCTTGATCTTCTCTGCATAAAGCCTGCCGATAAGTATCCAAGGGCGAGTGAGCATGTTGAAGATATGATTTCGCTTGCCGGAAAGCTTGTTAAAAAAGGCTATGCCTACGAAAAGCTCCGCTCGCTCTATTTTGATATTTCCCGCTTTGGGGAGTACGGGAAATTATCCGGGATCGATATAAACAAGATAAAAGTCGGCGCTACGGTGGATCTCGATGAATATGAAAAGGATAACCCGCGGGACTTTACGCTGCTTAAAAGGGCGAAACTTTCCGAGCTAAAAAGAGGAATATACACTGCAACGGACTGGGGAAATATCAGACCATCCTGGCACATCCAGTGCGCCGCAATATCGATGAAATATCTGGGCGAAACTTTTGATATTCATACGAGCAGCAGGGATCTTGTTTTTCCGCATCATGAAAATGAGATAGCAATTTCAAAGGCTCTGACAGGGAAACCTCTTGCTAAATTCTGGATGCACTGCGAGCGTGTGCTCGTTGACGGCAAAAAGGTGGATGATACAAAGGAGAGGTTCTCAATATCAGACCTCGTCAACATGGGTTGCACCGGCAGGGAGATAAGATTCTGGCTGATATCTAATCACTACAGAAAGCCGGTTATCTTTTCGGCTGAAAGACTTGAGGATGCGAGGCATTCTTTAAGAAGGCTCGACACGTTTATTTGCGCTCTTTCTGATGTCAGGGAGGGAGAGCCTTACCCTGAACTTGACCAGCTTCTTTATGATATAAAAAATGGCTTTACGGGAAGCATGGATGATGATCTCAACATATCCGCCGCCCTCGCTTCTATATTCGGAATTGTGAGGCAGGTAAATGTACTGATAGTAAATAAAAAGATAGATACGGATGGAGCATCAAAGATTATAGAGGCGTTCCGCAATATCGATTCGGTACTTAATATATTCGAATTTTCAGACCGGACTTTTGACCCTGAAGTAAGGCGTCTTCTTCAAGAGAGAGAAAACGCGAGGAAAGATAAAAACTGGGCCCTTGCGGACAGTTTACGCGAGAAGCTGGAATCGATGGGAGTTAAGGTAAGAGATTATAAAAGCTGAAGAAATAGAATGCCTCAAAATTGAAGCAATGGGCCGGGTCAAGGAGCAAAGCTCTTAATGTATTTTGATGCGACACGAACGACTTACAATTCAGAGCCTGATTTTACAAGACCGCTCTTTGAACTGCCTAACGGTTTGCGGGATCGTATTCTTCAACGGCTGCGGGTTCTTTTTCCTGATTCGGTTTCCGGATCTGCCCTGGCCGAGATTGAGCGCATTCTGCAGGTTTTCTATGCTCATAAACCCCTTGATCTTATTGAACGGGAGAAGCGCTTTAATCCCGGGGAGCGATTCACGGAGCGCGATATCATCCTAATTACCTATGGAGATCTGCTTTACAAAAAGCACCAGTCACCGCTAAAGACTTTAGAAGATTTTTGCGACACATACCTGAGAGGAACCATAAATACCATCCACATTCTACCCTTCTTTCCTTCCTCCTCGGACCGTGGTTTTTCAATCATCAACTTTGAGATCGTTGACCCTCTCCTCGGGGCATGGAGCGACATAGAAGCGCTGGAAACTCGCTATCAACTGATGTTTGACGGCGTGATAAACCACGTATCGTCCAAAAGCCGCTGGTTCATCGAGTTCCTGGCAGGCAATCCGGAATATGAAGATTTTTTCATCTGGTTTGCAAGCGAGGAAGACCTCACGCATGAGCAGCGGCGCATCATATTTCGCCCGAGAACCACACCCATTCTCACCCGGTATGAGACCATCAGGGGACCGCGTTATATTTGGACGACCTTCTCGCCGGACCAGATAGATCTCAATTACCGGAATCACAAAGTTCTTCTTAAAGTAATTGAAATCCTTCTCTTCTACGTCCGCCATGGTGCTGATATCCTGAGGCTTGACGCTGTTACGTATCTTTGGAACCAGCCCGGAACACGTTGTATTCACCTTGAACAGACGCACGAAATCATCAAACTTCTGCGCGACGTAATCTCGGCCGTTGCGCCTCATGTAGCGCTCATCACTGAAACCAATGTGCCTCATAAGGAAAACATCGCTTACTTTGGCAACGGCAGCGATGAGGCGCACATGGTCTATAATTTCGCTCTGCCCCCGCTCGTGCTTCATGCTTTTTATACCGGTAACACTGCTATTCTTTCTTCCTGGGCCAGTTCAATTACCTCGGCCTTTGAAACAGCAACCTTTTTTAATTTTCTCGATTCTCATGATGGGATCGGTCTTTTAGGGGCTAAGGATATTCTGTCTCCGGAAGATATTGATTTAATCTGTCAACGAACTGAGAATCACGGAGGGTTTATTTCCTACAAGACCGCAGAGGACGGCACGATTGTTCCGTACGAGCTGAACATAACCTGGTACAGCGCCCTTAACAGGAAAAAGGACGGCGATTCGCTCAGAATTCAAATTAAACGGTTTATAGCCTCCCGTGCCATAGCCCTTGTTCTTCAGGGGGTGCCCGGTATATATCTGCACAGCCTTTTCGGCACTCATAACGACCATGCGGCGGTTGATGAGACAAGTGGAAACCGAGTTATCAATCGTGCGTTAGTCGATTATCTGTCTATTATGAGGTCCATGGCCCATCCCAGGAGCAAGAAATTCAGGATCAACAAGGCCCTCGGAAAAATGATCCTTGCTCGCACCGCTCATCGGACTTTTCATCCCAACGGTCATCAGAAGATTCTCTCTCTGTCACCCTCGGTTTTTGCAGTTATAAGAAGATCTCCTGAAGGGGACAGGTTGGTCTTAACCCTCACCAATGTAACCAAATCAAGATGTAAGGTTAAGATACCTCTAAAAGAGGTGGGAGGATTCAAAGGGACCTGGCGGGACATTCTGAGTGAAAAGGAGATCAATACCAGGCAGGACATGCTCTCCGTCACACTGCAATCATACGACGTGCTATGGCTCATTCCGTCATTAAGTGAAGAATGAAAAATGTCTTCCACTGCGCAACAGGTTATGTTGTCAATATCTGGAGTCGGCGTATTCCACCCATCCGCCTGCTGAAACCAGGGCCCTGTCAAACTCCGAAATCTCGAATTGTACGGATTCCTTTGTATCTCCTGACTTCAGGATGAAACAACCTTTGTCGAAAAGAGTCTCTATTTCCGTTTCCCGTTTTGAAAAATCCGAGAAAATCCTGCTTATGATTTCAGGGGAAAGCTTAACCGCCATCATGCCACAGTTGAACATGTTTCGTTTAAAGATTCTGGCAAAGCTTGGAGCAATGATGAGATTGATACCGTTAACTTCAAGCGCCCACGGAGCATGCTCCCTCGATGATCCGCAGCCGAAATTATCCCTTGTTATGATGACGCTTTTCCCCCTGATATCCTTTTTATTGTCAAAACCTTCAAGGGTCATGTCCTCAAAGAGATAGGGCTTTAAAGCCTGCCTTGTATTTTCAGACAGATATCTGGCAGGAATTATTTCATCCGTATTAATATCCGCTCTGTCAAGAAAAAGCACTTTTCCGCTGAAATTTTTCATTATTGATATGCCCTTAAAAAGTCAAAGTTTAAACGGCAAAGTAAAAAGCTCATTATGCAAGGCGCGCGAATCTTGAGGAATGAAGCGTACATATGAGACTTTTGAATATCTAGTGTTCCGGTCTACAGGGTAATGGGTTTTGGCATTTCGCAGGAACCATGCTTAAGCCTTCGCCAACGGCGGCATATCCGCATCCATTAGGCCAAAACAGCCCCAAAAGATAATAGTCACGAAGACTTACATAGTCTCCGCCTGTAAGATACCTGTAGTATATATGGGGGCGTTGCTATGGTTCAATAAAATTTCCTGCGTAAAAGCCAAAACCCATTAACCCTGATAGACATCAAAATAAGATTTATGCAAAGCTCTCACATATAAGTACGCTGCAATGACGAAAGATGAAGCGCAACACAGCAGAATGACTTTTTACGAAGCCGTCATTATTTGCCGTTGTATAATTTTGAATTAGTTAAATAACCTGCGATGGCGGTTGCCGCGGCCGTGGCCGGACTCATCAGATGGACCATCCCGCCTTTTCCCAT
Source organism: Desulfobacterales bacterium (assembly GCA_046485065.1). Taxonomy (GTDB): domain Bacteria; phylum Desulfobacterota; class Desulfobacteria; order Desulfobacterales; family RPRI01; genus RPRI01. The sequence continues at coordinate 7,978 of JAWOHP010000169.1, forward strand.
CCGCCCGGTGAAATTCCTGTTTGTGGTTGATGCGCAGACTTCACCTTCGGCAAGAACTCCGTTGCTCATTCCGAGACAGGCTCCGCAGGTCGGATTTGTAACGCAGAAACCGGCATCAAGAAAAACGGCGAGGAGCCCTTCGTCAAGAGCCTGCCGGTAAATTTTGGTAGTTGCCGGAGAAACTATCCCGCGCAGAGAATCGCTTATCTTTTTCCCTCTTAATACCGCCGCTGCGATTCTCAAATCCTCTATTCTTCCGTTTGTACAAGAACCTATATAAACCTGGTCAATTTTCAAACCTTCCATCTCCCTTACAGACTTGACGTTATCCGGCCTGTATCCGAATGTTGTCAATGGCTCAAGGCTTGAAACATCATGTTCAATCGTATTAATGTATGAGGCATCGGGATCTGAACAGAATCTCCTGAATGCCTCAAGGGCTTTATCTTTTGTCTTATATTCCTCCCGGATGAAGTTCCAGAGATATTCCACTGTTGTCATGTCCGGGGCACATATTCCGCAGGTAGCGCCTGCTTCTATAGCCATGTTGCAAATGGTCATTCTTGCATCCATGCTCATTGATTTAACAACAGGCCCGGAAAATTCAATTACTTTATCAGTCGCACCGTTTACACCGAGAAGGCCTATCACAGACAGAATTATATCCTTTGCGAAAACACCATCCGGTATTTTGCCGGTGATATTTATTCTGATGGTTTCAGGATATCGAAGGGCGCACACTCCTTTTAATATGCCTACTTCAAGGTCGGTTGTCCCGACTCCTGCGGCAAATGCCCCGAAAGCCCCGTATGTGCAGGTGTGCGAATCACCCATTATTATTGTAAACCCGGGCATTGCGAAGCCTTTTTCG
>JAWOHP010000086.1:0-54872 GCA_046485065.1 Desulfobacterales bacterium
GAATTCAGCACCACTGAAAGCCCTCCGGGCAGCACAGGTTGACGCATACAAGCAACTGGCCCAGCAAATTGCCGGTTTTACCCTCGAAAGCCAGACCTCTGTTGAAAACTACATGCTTAAGTCGGATCTTATTCAGACAAAAGTACAGGCATCTCTTGCTCTTTCTGAAATAGTTGATTTTGGATGGGATAATTCCGGTGATGCATATGTCAAAATGATTTTAAAGGTTGATGAAGTAGCGGCAATGCTCGGTGAAGCTGTGGTCGGCGCTGGTGAAGTTATAGAAGTAGAAGGTCTGGGCGCTGTTCAGGATGATTTCAAGAAAGATAAGACTGCATCCAAAAAACCTTAACCTGACTTAAGCAATATATTTCCTGTCAATCTGTAATTTATCCCCTTCATTACCCTCATTATACAGAGGTGCAGAGAAGGGGATTTTTTTTAAGTTATTATTTGCCGAAAAGGAGATTATGCGATGAAAGATAAGCAGCTTTGGACTGAAAGGGTCGGATTTTTTCTGTTAGGAATAGCTGTTGTAACTGGTATACTGTTTTTAGCTGGTGCAGATACGCTTAGTCCTCCTCCTCCAAACTATGGGAGATATCAGATATCATCATGGGCGACTTCATTTGGAAACAACTCGGGAGGAGTCGGAGCTTTCGTTGTTGACACAATTACAGGGGAGACTAAAACAGTTTACAGCAGGATATACGGAGCTCCTGATGAAGGAAAGCTTATTAAAAACGATCTGAAGAAACCCTTTATTGCCGTAGATTAGTTGCAGGATATTCGGTTTCTGAAAGCGTCTGCTTCAATCAATGGCAATTATTTAAAAATGGAGGCTGTATGAATCCAAAAAAAATTATGTGGTTATTATTTCAATTTGTCGCATGTATAATAATTCTGGGAGGAGCACAAAGCATTGCCCGTGGAATTACAATAAACATAGGAGGTGGAAGTGTCGGAGATGTATCGATTGATGGAGGGATGGTACGCTCGGGAGGCAGCGGATGCGGTGGAGGTGTTGAGGGGAACGGTATCGCAAAGAAAGAAAACAGAAAAGTTGATGTTTTCAGTTCTGTTGAAGTCGACGGAGCCTTTAATGTTTATATAGAGTGCAGAAAAAAACAAAACCTTGAATTGAGCGGTGACAGTAATATCCTTCCCCATATCATTACAAGGGTGAAGGGGAATACTCTCCAAATTACAACCAGCAAGACCATCTGCCCGAAAACACTCCTTGAGGTCAGGATATCAGCAGACAACATAGAAAAGGCTATAGTTTCAGGTGCTGTTGACCTTTCAATTTCAGGCGTAGATAACAATAATCTCGATATAGATGTGGATGGCGCAGGTGATATCAAGGCCGCAGGAAAAACAAAGAATTTTAAAATTAATTTATCCGGGTCCGGAGACGTAAAAGCAAAAGAACTTAAAGCCGAAAATGTTGAAGTATTAGTTAACGGAGCAGGCAATGCGGTTGTGTATGCTTCCCGGAAGCTTAAAGCTGAGATAAACGGAGCCGGAGATATAAGTTACTACGGAAATCCTAAAGATGTAACTGAAGATATTTCTGGTGCGGGAGATATTATAAAGAAATAAGGTCGTTTATTTTTCCTGTTTTACAATGGGACTTAAGACCTTATTACTGTCAGCCGGATCGCTTTTAAGGCCGTCTTTGTCTTCTGAAATTATCCTGTAAATATAATTTAATTCAGGCTTTAAATCGAAATCCTTAAAACTTGTCTGATCCACGGACAGTTCCGTTAATTTGGACCATGACCCTTCTGATAATGTAGAAAAGGTACTGCCACCGGATATGTTTCTGTATAAAACATTCAACTTGATATCAGTTTCAGGATTTCTTTCCCAGCCAATAAAGATATGATCCGAACCTGCTGAGGCAGACAGTCCTTTTACGGCTGAGGGTCTTGGTTTTGTTGATGCTTGTACATATTTGGTCTGTTTCCCTTCCGCATCGAATAGATTGAAGCTTGCTATAGCGTAAAAATAATTTCTTCCGTCTTCAAGAAGAGCGAAAGCTTCTCCTTTATCAAGATACGAGCTTGATTTATATTCCCGGACGGTAGCTATTCTTTTCATGTTGTTGTCGGTACCCCTGTAAATATTGTAACCCCCGATGTCAGGGTCTTCAACCGGGGTCCATGATATTCTGACTGATTTGACAAGGCCGTCCTGAGCTTGCAGATTAGCCGGGAAATCCGGAAGGTTTTTTGTTTTTGTCCTCACTTCATTTGACGGCCCAGTTTCTTTCTTATTGTCATAAGCTGTAAGGTAGTACAGGTATTGCTGACCGTCAGACAGCTCCTTTTCGTCCGTAATAGTTGTTTTTGATGCGCCTGAAATACTTGCAACTTTTTTCCATCCGGTATTTTCGGTTTTTCTGTAGAGATAATAACCTGATATATTATCAACCGGTTTCCAGGAGAGAATCACCTTTCTTAATAGATCATCCTTTTCAAGAGACAACACCGGATTTCTTATGGTTTCAGCGGTTACAGGATCAGACAGAGGGCTTTCCGAGTTTTTATCATCAAGACTGGAAAGAGCGTATGTATAGGTTGTCCCGTCCTTTAAATCGCTTTCATCAAAAAACGTGAAATCTATATCAAACTGAGAAATATTTTCTGAATCGGTGACACCTATATGTTGCCAGTCACCCGGGCTTTTCTGCCGGTAGATTTTATATTTTACTATTTTAAATTTATCCTGTTCATTTATTAAGGATGGCACGAACTTTATTTCAACTCTCTTAACATATCCTTTCCCGCTCATTACTAGTGGAGGACGAGGTCTTGTTATAAACAGTGCAGTGTAGGAGCTTTTTACCTCCGGACCTGTTCCGGATATAATCCCTATGCGGTAGAAATATGACAGTCCATTTTTAACTGTGGAGTCTTGAAAGAAGCTTTCTGTCGTTTTGCCCAGGAACTGGTATGGCCCGTCTTTACTCTCTGCGCGATAGACATTATAGCTCAATGAGTCATTATGGGTTCGTAATTTCCATGAAATCCGGATCGCATTGCCTTCTGTTTTTGCATTGAGGTATTCGATATTCGTTGAATCCTGAGACTCCGTTGAAGCTGCTCCGGCTCCGCTCATATAGTTTGAAAGAATGTTGCTTAATTCCCTTGAAAATTCCGGAACTTCATTAAGTATTGAATCGTGGTCGCGAAAAACAAGCTCCCAGTTTTTTACCAACACTTTGTTCTGAATATCCATTAGGCCGAGTTTTGCAACAATTTCATTTCCTTTTTTTGTAACATCACCAAAAAGAACAAAATTTATTCCAAGCGCGTTTCCGGCAGTTAAAACAGATTCATGAGTATTATCCTGAACAATACCGGTTTTATAGAGGATCTCTTCTATCTCCCTTCTAGTCATCAGGTCAATATTCTTATCACTTTCGATTGAAGAAATAAGGGCGTGCAGGATTTCCCCGTTGTAGCCCATGGCATCTATGTTGGTAGCTTTCAGGTTTAATATGGCCAGAGGTTTTTTTTCGGCATGGGCGTGAGAATATATCATGCATAATAAAACAACCACAAGAACTTTTAGGAAACAGAATTTCTTCATCAGTCCAATCCTTTGACAAGCTTTAAAGCTCTTCAATATATAATAGGGCTTTTTACGAAGCTGTCATCCGATGATTAATTTTCTTTATAGTTGCGGAAAATATCTTCAAGGTTTTCAATTGCTTTAAGAGATAAAGGAGATTCCTGTATCATTTTCATCTTTTCATCAAAAACGGCGTCAACAAAACTTTCGGCAGCCTGAAGTCTTTCCCGTCTTTTCATGAACTGCTCGCCTGCCTGAAAATAAGTTTTTTCAAGATTGTTCAATGGCTTTAATGCCTCTCTTCCAAGCTCAGCAACAACTTCGCCCGTCATTTTCTGGAGCAGTTCCGTATCAGTCGGTATAGTAAGCGGGTCGAATTGGACGTTTGCTTCGGGAAGCCCTGCGCTTGTGTCATCTTCAACCACCTCCTTGCGCTCAATAGTTCTAACCTGAATGTTTTCTCCCGTTCTAACATCGACAATTCTGAATGAAAGCTGCACGAATCCGACTTTTTTATGATTGGAAACAACGTAATCCTTTTCCGTATATTTGGGAACGGAAATCTTGGCCGGAGGCGCGTTAACAAGAAGGCTGGGAGGAGCGTTTGGGTTTTTTGCTATCCAGTTAAGATATTCGATATTGTCCTGTATCTCTGTGCCCACCTGGTATCTGACGGTTTTTGTGCCCTGGGAAGTGGAGGTTTCCACCTGGTACAAAAGAACGCTTCCCATAACGGCAACATCTATCCCGTATACCCGCCCCATTTCCTTTGCAGTCTGTTCGGAAACAACGCCGATTTGACCCAGCTTCATCTCCTCAAGAATAGATTTTAAATTCTCCCTCTCTAAAATCTTGATATCCCCGCTCGCGTTTTTAAAGAGATAGGTTATAAGGTTATTGGCGACAATTATGCCGGCATCCTTATAACCGGAAGGGCTTGAAAAATCAAAAACAGCTATCGATTTCTGTACCCTCTGCTTTACCTTGTCTTCCATTTCAAGGTGGTTGGAAAAAATTTCCGGATAATCAGGTTTTATGCTCTTAATCTTGGTATACCAGAACCAGGCCGAGCCATATCTTCCCTGATCCTTTAACTTTGCAGCAAGGGTTCCGGCCTGGGCGGCCAGTTCGCTGCAAAGGCCCCTTAATTCCGCGTTGTCTGGATTCGCGGAATTTTTCAGAGCGATATTGTAGCTTTCAAAAGCCTTGAAAAGCCATCCTTCAGACATCTGGCTATTTGCGGTCCGAATGTAATGTGAACCCAGTTTCTGCACAATGTTTTTCAAAGATTCGTCACCCGGCGTGTACTCAAGGGCCTTGTTATAGGCCTTAAGCGCCTTTGACCAGTCCTGGGTTGCATCCGCTTTTTTGCCCATGTCGATGAAATAGTTTTTGTTGTCCCTTTCTTTTACAAGTGCAAGAAGATCTATGGATGGTTTATGATCAGGTTTAAGTGAAATGGCTTCATTAAGATATTTTAATGCGCCCCTGAAGTCGTCCTCATCAAAGAGAGCCTTTGCCTTGCCGTATAGAGCCTCTGATCCTTTTAATGCTGTCTGGTGGAGTTGTTGTGATGAATCCTCATAATTAGGGAATATGCCCTGAATCTGCTGAAGGCTGAAATATGCTTTAAGCCATTCTCCGGCTGAAATAAGACTCTTTGCCTGTGCGTACAAACTTTTTGCTTCGGTTAGCAGTGAATTTTCATGCCTGTCGATTTCGCCGGAAAGTTTTTTAACGGAAGGATGATTCGGATCAATTTCTTTTAATTTAGCCAGTCTCGCCTTGGCGGAACTGATGGCTGTCATAGTAACCTGGGTCTTGGAACTTATTGCTTTTGAAATCTGGGCAACATAATCGGATATAAGAGTTTCTTTAATATCTGAAAGGGCTTTCTGATACTCACTATTATTCGGCTCGATTGCAATTGCCTGTTCCACATATGAAATTGCATCGGTGTGCTTTCCTGCTTTGTTAAGCTTCATGCCTATTTCAAACTGCTGCTTTCCGTCCGCGCATGAAAACAGAAAAGCGGCAAGAAAAAAAATCAATCCTGCTTTAATTGGTTTTCCAGTCATATCCTTCCTCCGATAGCTTATATTTATCAATCGATCCCTATAATCAATTTATTTCCTTCGACACTTTCTACTGCCGGATTAAAATATTTTTTCTTAAAATAAGACATCTGAATTTCATTTAAAAGATGTTCAGGCCACCCCTTATATTTGATATCAAACTCAGCTATTCCGTTCTTGAAGTTTGACATGTTTGCATCTATAATGCCACTTACATCCGATTTAAAAATATCTGATATTTCAAGGGCTCTTGCATGGGAAGGGATCTTTTTGACAAGCAGTTTTATATCCCTTTCACTATAAAGCTCCTTTTCCCATACCTTGATAAGCTTGTATCTAAGGTCTGACCAAATTGAATCAACGCAGTATTTTGTCCCTTCATCAAGAACTTTAAGCCTGTTTTCGCCGGGAAGAGATTTTACCGCAGTAGAGGTTCCCAGTATCTCCCCGTCATCCGGGCGGTAAATATTTGCGTTGAGACTAATTTCGTTTATAGAAAGGTCTATGTTCTGGTACGAGGACTGCCTGGATGAAAGTTCAAGGGAAAGGCCGACAAGAATGCCCATCCGGGATTCCTGACCTTTCGAATATTTATAGACTGTGAAACCTCCCTGTTTCAGTTTATCAGTTAAAAGCGCCGATGATTTCCGGGCTGCCGGAAGGAAGCTCCTGTCAGTATCCTCATCAATGACGATGCTTATGCGGGGGTTTTTCTGCCAGCCTAAGACTTTTTTGAATCTGTCGATATCTTCAAGCATTGCAGAAGTTTCGACATCGGCTTCGATTTTGACCTCTATTGTTCCCATGTCGGTCTTTTTTTCTTCGATTATTTTTATGTTCTTTAAATACCCGGCGGTCCGGCTCATAATCTGATCTTTTATTACTGTGAAATTTTCAACCGTTGTTCTTGATTCAACCGTTGCGCCAATTGCCTGCTCAAGAGCCGACCGTTTTGCTTCATCAATAGCCTTTTCCCGAGCAATCAGCTCCCGTCCAGGTTCAAAGAAACTTATTCCCTTTGCAGTAACAATTTTACCTGCGATAAGATTTAATGGAAAAAGAAATAAAAAGAAGACAAAAAAAAGGAAGAAGAATATTAATTTCATCGGCATATTCCGTAAAAAACATTTAGTTTATTTAGGATTATCCAGAATAAAATATATTGATAAATTCTTGGAATAAGTACTATTAATAGAATGATTATGTCAAGTTATAAAACAGCCGGAAGAGGCTTTGAAATGAAAGGTTGAACTGAAACAGCGAAACCAGCCTCGATGCTTTTAACAGAGAGCTTAAATGCCTGGAATTTTTTTAGTCTATGGCGCTTTCAACTTTAAAGCCATCCTTTTCCAGGGCTTTCTTGATGCCGGTTGTCCTGCACGGAGAAAGGCGGAAATAATATGTTCTTTTTGAGCGTTTTTGGTTTGCAGTCATTCCAACACTGATAATATCGCCACCATTGTCGTTTATAATCTGGAGGACTTTTTTAACAGAGCCTGGTTTTTCACCAACGATCACGTCTATCCGTGAACTGGCTGTTACAATGCCCATCATATTGATAAACGCCCCTAAAATATCGGTTACCGTAATTATGCCTACAAGCTTGTTGCCTTTTACAACCGGCATTCCCCCGATTTTGTTTTTGAATATTTTCTGGGCTGCAATTTCAACATCTTCATCGGGTTCAACAGTTACAGGATTTTTTATCATCAGGTCATCTAATGATACACCTCCTATCATTGACGGAATAAGTCCCTGTTTGAGATCAGCGAGGGTTACAAAACCTTTGAGTATCTTGTTCTTTCCCACAACAGGCAGATGGCGAATGGAATTTACCTTCATCATCTCGATTGCTTCAGAAATGGAGGCATTTTCAGTAATGGTTATCGGATCAGGTATCATGAGAGATTTGATTTTCATAGCATTCACCTTAATTGTCTGTTTGCCGGTTTCTGGTCTATGTTTTGGAGCTCCTATCCCTTCATTCTTTATTCGTGGAGATTCCTGACTTATCTTTACTTTTGTTAAATGTGGCATGGGGAAAATTTCGATCTGCGATTCGCGATCCGCTTTTTTCCATCATGCCTCAAGCCTTATGCCTTAAGGCTGGTACTGGCTCATAGCTGCAGAGGGGTTCTTCAGCCATATAATCGCCGGTTGCCTCGTAGGCTCTTGCTCTGCATCCGCCGCAAACTCTCTTAAATTCGCAAATTCCGCATTTGCCTTTAAGCTTATCATAATTTCTCAGAGAAAGAAAGACTTCAGATGAATTCCATATTTTTTCGAAGGAATTCTTTGTTACGTCCCCGCATTCGATGTGCAGGAAGCCGCAGGGCTGAACAATGCCCCTGTGAGATATAAAGCAGAAACCTGTTCCTCCGAGGCACCCTCTCGTAACTGCGTCAAGACCGTGAGATTCAAAGGTGACGGTTTTTCCGTCATCTTTTGCTCTTTGCCGCATAATTCGGTAATAATGGGGCGCGCATGTGGCCTTGAGCTGAAGAGGAGTCTTATCCCTCTGGTCGTAAAACCAGTTGAGGGTATCCTCATATTCCTGTGCTGAGATTTCCTGGTTTATAATGTATTTTCCCCTGCCTGTCGGAACAAGCAGAAATATATGGTGTGCGACTGCTCCGAGGCTTACAGCCAGATCCTGAATATCTGGAATATATTTCAGATTCAGCTTTGTTATTGTGGTATTTATCTGAAATTCAAGGCCTGCTTCTTTGGCAAAAGCAATGCCTCTGAGCGCTCCTTCGAATGCGCCTTCAACCCCCCGGAAACTGTCGTGGCTCTCCTTAGTAGGGCCGTCAATGCTTATGCTTATCCGTTTGATTCCGGAGGCAACCATTTTTTTTGCGGTTGATTCGGTTATAAGGGTGCCGTTCGGAGCCATTACCATCCTTAAGCCCTTTTTTGTGCCATATTCGGCAATATCAAAGATATCGGGACGTAAGAGAGGCTCTCCGCCGGTCAGTATGACGATCGGATTTCCGGTATCTGTGATCTGGTCGAGAAGCTTTAAGGATGCTTCTGTGTCAAGCTCACCGGTATATGGGCCTTTTGTTGCTGAAGCGCGGCAATGAATGCATGACAGATTGCAGTTCCGGGTGATTTCCCACGCTACAAGGCGCAGGGAAGAAGGTTTATGGTTTCTAGTTTCCGGTTGATGCTTCATTTCCTATAATCTCTTGTTACCTGCAACTTGAATCATGCAACTTATCAATTCACTATCAACTATTCACTATTCACTGTTCTTTTAATGCCTGTGCCGCCTCGATTGCAAAATAGGTAAGTATCATGTCGGCTCCGGCTCTTTTGATAGACGTCAGAGTTTCAATCATTACTTTTTTACCGTCTATCCATCCCATCTTCTCGGCCGCCTTTATCATGGAAAATTCGCCGCTTACGTTATAAGCTGCAATGGGAAGATCGATCTCTTCGCGCACACGGTAAATGATGTCAAGATAAGGAAGAGCAGGTTTTATCATTATTATGTCGGCCCCTTCTTCTATATCCATCGTGACTTCCCGTAAAGCTTCAAGTCCGTTTGCGGGATCCATCTGATATGTTCTGCGGTCTCCGAATTTGGGAGCCGAGTCAGCGGCGCTTCTGAAAGGGCCGTAATAGGCCGAGCAGTACTTTGCCGAATACGACATAATGGGGATATGGCTCAGGCTGTTTTCATCAAGAATATTGCGGATCTCTGCTACGCGTCCGTCCATCATGTCAGAAGGCGCTACCATATCTGCTCCGGCCTTTGCATGAGAAAGAGCGGTTTTAGCCAGAAGCTCAAGAGTGGCATCGTTGTCCACTTTGTGCCCATCCACGATGCCGCAGTGGCCGTGGTCGGTGTATTGGCAAAGACAGACATCCGTTATTACGGCAAGCTCAGGCAGCTTGTTTTTTATTGCTTTCACAGCTTTTTGAACTATGCCATCCTTCGAATAGGCGCTTGTCCCGAGCGGATCTTTCCTGTCAGGTATTCCGAAAAGCATGACGGCAGGTATTCCCAATTCATATGCTTTCCCGCATGTATCAACAAGATTTTCAATTGAAAGGTGAAAATGGCCCGGCATCGATTGTATCTGATTTTTGACTCCCCGGCCGCCTATTGCAAAAAGTGGAAGGATAAAATCATCAACAGACAGTATGGTCTCCCGTATCAATCTGCGAAATGCCTCATTTTGTCTCAAACGCCTTGGTCTGTAATCCGGAAACAGCATATAAATCTCCGTTAATGGTTTGTTGTTATAAAAAAGTTTTATGTGAGAATGTTTAGACTTTTTTAAAAGCCGTTGTTCTTCATTGCTTGTTGATTTCCTGATCGGTAAGATAACAGGCAGGGTCGGGAGCCCAAACGTCTCCGGTTACGGCTTCCGCTCTGACTCTGAAATTTCCTGCGCAGATATCAAGCCATTGGCAACTTGCGCATTTTCCTTTTAAATATTTCTTTTTTTCCTTGAGCTGTTTCATCAGGGGGTTGGATATATCCGTCCATATTTCAGAAAACGGCCTTTCCTTTACATTGCCAAAGCTGTAATGGCGCCAGAACTGGTCAGCATGTACATCCCCGTTCCAGCTTATACATCCTATGCCTCTGCCGGAATTGTTGCCTTCGTTCATCTTCAGAAGCTCAAGAACTTTGCTTGCCCTCACAGGATTTTCCTTCAAGAGTCTCAGATAAAGGTACGGGCCGTCCGAATGGTTATCAACTGTCAGGACTTCTTTATCCTTGCCCTTATCATGAAGTTGTCGGGTATGATCAATTATTGTATCCACTGCCGATCTTGTTTCTTCATGGGTCAGGTCTTCTTCAACGAGCTTTGAGCCGCGGCCTGCATAAACGAGATGGTAGAAACAGACTCTCGGAATTTCCATTTCTTCAAGAAGTTTAAATATACTTGGGATTTCAAAGAAATTTTTTTTGTTGATTGTAAATCTAAGGCCCACTTTAATTCCTGCGTCCATGCAGTTTCTGATTCCATCTAGTGCAGAACTGAAAGCACCCCTGACACCTCTGAAGCGGTCATTGATATCTTCCATGCCGTCAAGACTTATCCCGACGTATGAAAGCCCTATCTCCTTCAGCGTTTTTGCGGCCTGCTGTGTTATCAGGGTCCCGTTGGTAGAGATTACTGCTCTCATACCCTTTGTCACGGCATAGCCGGCAAGTTCGGGCAGGTCCTTGCGCATTAAAGGCTCTCCGCCTGAAAAAAGAAGCACAGGAGCACCAAACTGTGCCAGGTCATCAATAATCCTTATCCCGTCTGAAGTTGAAAGTTCATCATCAACCGGGGTGCTTTTTGCATGGGCATAACAGTGAACGCATTTTAAATTACACTGGCGTGTAATATTCCACACGACAACAGGCTTTTTATCCAGCGAAAACTGCAAAAGGTGGGATGGAAGATTTGAGGAGGAGCGTCCGTAACGAAGAGCATCCGAGGGTTCCACGGTTCCGCAATATAATTTGGAGATTCCGATCATTCTGTCAACTAAGCCCTTTCTGTCTGTTCTCTTTCTCCACTCAATGCATCCCTGATAAGAGAACTGATAAAAGTTTCAGGGTCAATCAGGGCCTGCCGTGTCAGAAAGAAACGGTTTTTCCCGGTTTTTTCCCTTATGAGTTTCAAACCATATTCAAAATCGATGTTCATCTGATTGTAAAAATCATCAGGCCTGACTGAAGAATGTGCGACCAGTTCGATAACAAAATCGATCGCATTGTCTTCAATTACAATGTTTATATCATGATTTTTAAAAAATCTTAATTCAAAATTTTTAATTTCATCCTGTAATATTTTTATCTTTTGGAGTATGACTCCGATATCCATAATATGCTTTGAATAGAAATCGGCTGCGAGATTAATGCGGGAGGGAGTTAATGTTAGGGCGTATTTCTGAACGAGAGCTTTTTTATTTGAATTGATGTAATTGCTTATCAGTTCTTTTTCTTCTTTAAGCAGCCTTTCATAATTATCAGCGTTTTGCTCCCCGGGTTGAGATATAAGATTTTCCAGATAGGCCTTAGAAGATTCAATGGCTTCGACTGTAACAGGGAATTTGTTTATGTTTGTTGAAGGGAGGCGCTTTTCAAAGATAAGAAGCGATCTTTCAATCGCGCTTACCAATCCTCTTGCCCCGATATTTTCATTAAAAGCCTGCTTTGCCAGAATTCGTAAAGCTTCTCTTTCAAATTTGATGTCAATTCCATAGGCTGCAAAGTCGAGTTTCTTGCTCAGAATGATCGGGTTATTAGGATTGCTCAGAATATCGAAAAGATCGTCCTCGTTAAGCTCCTCAAAAACGGCTCTTACAGGCAAACGGCCAACAAATTCAGATTCGAATCCGAATTGAACCAGATCTTCAGATTTTACATTTCTCAGGGCATTAGTGTAATCACTTGTTTTTGGGACAATTGCACCAAAGCCTATACCCTTTTCAACAATACGCTTATGTATGATTTTTGCGAGATCGGTAAAAGCACCGCTAACAATGAAAAGTATATTCTTTGTGTTAACAATCCGCCTGTTTTTTTTGCCTGTTTTACGGAATCTTTCTATTTCCTGCATCATCGATATCGGGTCATGAGGCACCTTCAAATCGATTTCCGTTTCTTCAAGGGGTTTCAGGAGGGCGCGCTGAACTCCTGTACGTGAGACATCGGCTCCGATTATGTTATGGCTGGATGCTATTTTGTCAATCTCGTCAATATATATTATTCCGAACTGAGCAAGCTCGATATCGTCATCAGCTTCCCTTACAAGATCCCTCACAAGATCTTCAACGTCTCCTCCAACATAGCCGGTTTCACTGAATTTTGTGGCATCTCCTTTTATGAAAGGGACTCCGATTTTTTTAGCTATAAGCTTTATCATGTAAGTCTTGCCTACACCTGTCGGACCAAGCATGAGAACATTATTTTTTATGCCGCAGAATAATTCGCTCTCCAGTTCAGGAGAAGTCCTGAATGTTTTGATCCTGTTGTAATGGGTGCATATTTTTGTGGAAAGGACGGCTTTTGCTTCATCCTGCTTAGTAATATACTGATCTAAATAAGAAATAAGATTTTCCGGTTTTAAATCAAAGTTTAATTTTATATCGTCTTTCTTGGATCTGCCTGTTTTTTCAGCCTGATCTTCCTTAAGCAATGTAGCTGGTGCAGCAACTCTGGTGGTTCCGCCAAACTTTCTGGCAAGAAACCGGGTTATTTCTTTTTCAATCTTTTCGGAATCAGGTCTTTTTTCATTTATGGTTTTCATAGTTTAAAAGTATAACCACTGTGGTGGAAAAATGCAAGAAGCAGAATCCTGCCTCATTAAAACCACCCTTGGGATTTTATGCAAAGTCATTATGTCTGAAATAATTTTTTGCAAGCGCAGTTTATATTTGCTATAGATAAAAGATCAGTTTGCTGTGGCCAAAAATAAAACAAAAAAAAATAACCTTATCTTCAAAAAACAGCCCGAAACCAGTAACATTATAAGAGGATTTATATGGCGATAAAAAAAGAATTGCTTGAAATACTGGCCTGCCCGAAATGCAAAGGCGATATTTATCTGAACGATGCAGAAAACGGACTTATCTGTGACAAATGCAGGCTTGTATATGAAATCAGAGATGATATACCGATTATGCTTATTGATGAGGCAAAACCGATTTAGTTTCTTAACGGAAATGGCCCTTTAGGGGAATATCGGCGAAAATCTTCAGGATTTCTTGTGCGGCATATATTGTCAGCACCTTTGAGCATTCCGTTGTTCAAAATTTGTTTCAGGACCAGACTATTTAGAAAATAAAATGGGGAAGGCATGAGTGTTGTACGGCCTCCAAAACCTGCAAAACTTGTTACAGGTGTATTTCTTAAAGATAGAGACCTGCTTGAAACGTTGATAAGTGAACTTGCCGAAAAGTTTGGACCGATTGACATAATCAGCCAGTGGTTTCCTTTTGATTATACCTCATATTATGAGCCTGAAATGGGGTTCCCTCTTTTCAGAAGAATGCTTGCTTATAAAAATCTTATCGAGCAAACGGATCTGGCCGGGATAAAAAATATTACAAATGATATTGAATTGAAATATTCAAAAAACGGTAAAAGGGCTGCCAATATTGATCCTGGATACATGCTTTGCGAGCGTTTTATCCTTGCAACAGGAAAGAATTACACGCATAGAATATATATTGGCGAAGGTATTTATGCCGATCTGACCCTTATTTATCAGAAAAGCGGCTTTAAAAAATTGCCCTGGACATATCCTGATTATTATGACGAAAGAATGGTTTTATATCTGAAAACTGTTCGTGAAAAATACATGGTTGATCTGAAGCGGGATACATAGAAATGATTAAAAGCATGACCGGATTTGCCAGGTCCGAGAAAACGGGCGAAAGTCTTGAGGTTATGACGGAAATTAGGTCATACAACAGCAAAAATCTTGATATCAACCTGCGCATTTCCCATGATCATCTTTTGCTGGAAGAAAGGATCAAGAGATTAATTAGTGACAGAATATCAAGGGGGCGCATCGAGATTAGAATTGAGATTAAAAATAATGTAAACAATATCAGAGAGTTTGAAATAGATGAGGAAAAGGCGACAGCATATTATAATGCTCTTGTGCGCCTTAAAAACATTTTGAAAATTGACTACGAAATACCTTTTGCTATTATAGCCGGAGCTGAAGGAGTTATTAAACCGGTTGTGATCTATAAGGATGTTGAGGCGGAATGGCCTTTGATAAGGGATGTTCTGGGAGAGGCCGTAAGCAGGCTCGATGAAATGAGGTTAAAAGAGGGCCAATTCATTGCCGGGGATTTTATAACGCGTTTTGAGGGCATTGAAAAATCATTGAGCCGTATTGAAGATGAATCACGGGATCTTTCAGCTTATTATAAGGAGCGGCTGAAAGAACGGATATCTTTACTTGCAGGAGAAACGGTTGAGCTGGATGCCGGAAGGATTGCTCAGGAGGCGGCGTTCCTCGCTGACAGATGTGACATATCGGAAGAAATAGTCAGGGCAAGAAGTCACATCAGTCAGTTTCATATGATAATGAATTCAGTTGAGCCTGCCGGAAGAAAGATGAATTTTCTTCTGCAGGAGTTGAATCGTGAATTCAATACAATTGGCTCAAAAACGGAAAAAGCTTTTGTCTCCCATGTTGTTGTGGATGTTAAATCCGAAATAGAAAAGATACGGGAGCAGGTTCAAAATATTGAATAAAATATTTATCTGTCGGGGGGGGAATGGAACAGACTCTGTTGAATATTGGTTTTGGCAGTTCAGTAGTTGCCGAGCGTGTTGTTGCAATAGTATCACCAAATTCGGCTCCAATGAAGCGTTTAAAGGATGATGCTAAAGAAGAAAAGCGCCTTGTAGATGCAACTCACGGACGAAAGACAAGGGCAATTATAGTCATGGACAGTAACCATATAGTCCTTTCAGCAATACAGTCTGAAACCATATCTCTGCGCTATGCCACACTTAAGGAATCGAAGTAAGCTGCCATGACTTCCGGTGCCGATATCACAGCGGATAAGAATGATAAAACGACCCAATCGAAAGCGGGTCGTCTATTTATAATTTCCGCACCATCGGGAGCAGGAAAAACAACTCTTTGCAGCGCCTTGATGAATCATTTTGATGATATGGTTTATTCAATATCATACACTACAAGAGAGCCCCGCAAGGAAGAAAAAGATGGTGTTGATTACCATTTCATATCAAAAGAATATTTTGAGAAACAGATAGCAGAAGGCAACTGGGCTGAATGGGCCAAAGTTCACGGGAATTATTACGGAACATCGGCAGTTTTTTTAGACAAGGCTATTGCTTCCGGGAATGATATACTTCTTGATATTGATGTTGAGGGTACCAAACAGATTATCGGAAGATATCCTGATAGTATTACGATTTTTATCATGCCTCCTTCCCTTGATATTCTCAGATTCCGAATGGATTCGAGAGGAGCAGACAGCAACGAAGTAATAGAAAGGCGTATGACAAATGCGGAGAAGGAAATATCCCAAAGAAGTTTTTACAAACATGTAATTGTCAATGACAACCTCTCTCAAGCGGTTGCAGAGCTTATTTCGATAATTGAGATGTATCGTAAAGGGCATGAGGCGTGAGGCGAGAGGATTGAGGGGTCAGGAACACAGAAAAGAAAGGGTCAAAGGCACAGAGGCACAAATAAAATACGAAAGATCGAATATCAAAGGTTGAAAATTAGAAGTGCAAAATTCGACATCCGAAGTACGACATCCGAAGTACGAATCACGAGCCACGAATCAATATGAAAACTGAAATTCTATACGGATTCCATCCTGTTTTCGAAGCCCTTAAGGCAGGCAGGAGAGAATTCTCCGAACTTTATATTATAAATGAAAAGGATTCAAAACGCTTTGAAAAAATATCAGGACTGGTTAAGGAAAGGAAGATTCCCATCAAAAGGATTGACTCTCAACAGCTTCAGAGAATTACAGGCTCCAATCTTCACCAGGGTATCGGGGCAAAAGTAGGTGAATATCCGTTTACTACATTTGAAGATATTTTTAATGATATAAAACCCGGAAATAGTGATTTTTTACTCTTACTGGATAATGTTGTAGATCCCCATAACCTTGGCGCCCTTGTCCGAACTGCTCTTTGCGTTGGAGTCCTGGGTATAATAATTACAAAGGACAGGTCTGCTTCTCCTACACCTGCTGTCTCAAAAACATCGGCGGGCGCTCTTGAACATGTGAAGCTGTGCAAGGTGACCAATATGGTTGGCGTAATAAAGGAGATCAAGGAGAAAGGTTTCTGGGTTTTGGGAATGGATGCAGGGGCTGAAATGCCGGTATTTAGTTGTAAACTTGGAGACCAGCTTGCCATTGTTATCGGTGGCGAAGGAAAAGGAATTCGCCAGCTTGTTAAAACAAACTGTGATTTTCTTGTTTCAATCCCGCAAAAAGGGAGTGTAAGCTCCCTTAACGCTTCAGTTGCAGGAGCTGTTGTTATGTACGAAGCATTCAGGCAGCGCAGTTATTGTGGGACTATGTAACAAAAAAAAGGGTTCGGGGAGTCAAGGGAGAAGGAACGAGAATCGTGAGTAGTGAGTAGAAGCCATTCCAAAACCCCGTCTGAGGCCTGACAGCTGTGTTGCAAGTCTCTTCAAAATGCTCACATACTCAAGTGTATGCTGCGCTTTTTCATCGGCTTGTGCCTTGCTCTCAGACCTGATCCGAGGTTTTGAAATGGCTTCTAGTGACTTGAACCAGGAACCAAAAGGTTAAGGAGAGGAAGAGGATAAATGACAGGAGGTAAAATTATTTTTAATGATGACGGTATCCTGAATGTCCCTGATTTTCCGGTGATTCCATTTATTGAAGGGGATGGAACAGGTCCGGATATATGGAAGGCCTCAAGGGTGGTGATGGACGGAGCGGTTGCCAGGGCTTATAAAGGCAATAAAGGTATAAAATGGTTAGAGGTGCTGGCCGGTGAAAAGGCTTTCAAGAAAACAGGAAAATGGCTTCCTGCAGAAACGCTGAAGACTATCAGGGAACATGTGGTTGCTATAAAGGGCCCCATGACAACTCCGGTAGGCAAGGGGATAAGAAGTGTGAATGTGGCTTTGCGGCAGAAACTCGATCTTTATTCATGCGTCCGCCCGGTCAAATACATAAATCCTGTCCCGAGTCCCATGAAATACCCCGGGAAAGTTGATATTGTAATTTTTCGTGAAAACACAGAAGATGTTTATGCAGGCATAGAGTGGGAAGCCGGAAGTGACGAGGTGACGAAGATAAGATTGTTCTTGGAAAAGAATATGGGAATTTTCCTCCCGGAAGATGCCGGTATCGGGATAAAATCTATAAGCGAGAAAAACAGTAAACGTCTTGTTGCAAGCGCCATCCGTCATGCTCTTGAAACCGGTCGTTCGAGCGTCACCCTTATGCACAAAGGCAATATAATGAAATTCACCGAAGGCGCTTTTTCTAAATGGGGTTACGAAGTTGCATGGGAAAAATTCGGTGACAAAACAATAACTGAACAAGAACTTTATGATAAGTACAATGGGGATAAACCTGAAGGGAAAGTAATAATAAAAGATCGTATCGCGGATATGCTCTTTCAACAGGTACTTCTCCGTCCCGAAGAGTTTGATGTTATTGCAACTCCCAACTTAAACGGCGATTATCTTTCAGATGCCCTTGCAGCCCAGGTAGGTGGTCTCGGCATGGCGCCTGGAGCCAATATCGGAGATAACTGTGCTGTTTTTGAGGCAACTCACGGTACTGCTCCCAAGTATGCCGGGAAGGATGTGGTAAATCCGGGTTCCCTTCTCCTGTCCGGTGCGATGATGTTCGATTTCATTGGATGGAAAAAGGCGGCGGAAATGGTAAGAGTCGGGTTGCAGTCAGCCATAAAGGATGGAATTGTCACATATGATCTTGCGCGACAGATAAAAGGCGCAAAAGAAGTTAAGTGTTCAGAATTTGCCATGGCGATTGTTGAAAAGATAGGTGAGCTTTAAAATGCCTTTTATCAGGCTGGCCAGAATTTTAATAGAAATTATTTTTCCTTCAAAATGCATGGGGTG
Organism: Desulfobacterales bacterium; assembly: GCA_046485065.1. Taxonomy (GTDB): domain Bacteria; phylum Desulfobacterota; class Desulfobacteria; order Desulfobacterales; family RPRI01; genus RPRI01. The sequence goes on from JAWOHP010000086.1 coordinate 18,248, forward strand.
CGGCTCTTTTTTTTACTCTTCAAGGTATGCCGCGCAAAGAAATAATACTTCCGCTGAAGCATTTGAATGGGAAACAATGACATTTGAAAAAGTGATGGCCCCCTTTCTATGCTCAGAATGCCTTAGCAATTTTCTGCCTGTTGATTCTCCTTTATGCGCTGTTTGCGGATATGTTTTCAAAAGCCGCGAAGGTAAAGACCATTTATGCGGAAACTGCATCGAGCACCCAAAGCACTTCGGAAAAGCCCGCGCACTTGGTATTTACGACAAGACTCTCATGGAGGTAATTCATTCCTTTAAGTACAAGGAAAAACTCCAGCTTGTGAGGCCCCTTGAAGAGCTTCTTTTTTCTGTATTTGTGCGGAACTGGAATATGGATGATTTTGATATTGTTGTGCCTGTGCCCCTTCATATTAAACGTTTCCGGAAGAGAGGCTTTAATCAGGCTTATCTTCTTGTAAGAGACTGGCAGGAAATTGCCGGAATGTTCAAAGCTGAACCTAAACAGGCAGCGCTTTTTCCACTGCCTGCTGCGGAGTCAGCAAAAGAATGCAAATCAGACTCAATTTCATTTGACCGAATAAGCCTAAAGCGATCCGAACCTTGCGGAGTGAAGCTTAAATCTGGTAATTTTGCGATAGGTAAGGATGTTCTTTCCAGAACGGTATGGACACAACCACAGACCGGGCTGGGTCGTAAGCAAAGGATGGAGAATATCAAGGGGGCCTTTTCTATTTGCGATGAATTTAAAGTTGAAGGTAAAAAAATACTGCTTGTTGATGACGTGTACACCACAGGAGCGACAGTCGATGAGTGCGCAAAGGCGATTTTAGGAGGGGGCGCTGTGAGTGTCGATGTACTGACTCTCGCGAGAGCGGTTTGATGGTAAAAAGTGAATAGTGGATAGTGAAAAGTGAATAAAATATTGACAAACGAAGAGATCGTACGGGAGGCAAGCCGTCTGAAGAAGGCCGGCAAACGAATTGTATTTACTAATGGATGCTTTGACATTCTGCATGCAGGGCATGTCAGATATCTTGCAACCGCACGGTCGGAAGGTGATGTCCTTGTAGTGGGTCTGAATTCTGATAAATCTGTGAAATTGATAAAGGATGAAAAAAGGCCGATAGTCACACAAACGCAAAGAGCTGAAGTACTCTCGGCGCTTTCAAGCGTTGATTTTATTATTCTATTTGATGAGCCTGATCCATTGAAACTTATTCAGGATGTCAGGCCCGATGTTCTTGTTAAGGGAGGCGATTGGGCCGAAAAGGATATTATTGGAGCAGATTTTGTTAAGGCAAATGGCGGAAAGGTTATAAGTGTTTCCGTGGTGCCGGATATATCGACTTCTCTTGTAATAAAGCGAATAGTGGAGTTGTACGGCCGACAAGGAAGAAGGAAGAGTCCCAAGAAAAAACCTATACTCACACAAAAATCACGGAGAACACAAATATAAATCTGAATGTTTTCAATAGGTATTTCCTGGTGCTTTAGTGCCTTCGTGTGAAATATCGTTTTTATGAAGGTATCAAAGATTGATTTTAACAAAATTAAATGGCGTTTCATTTTTGCAGTTTCCGAATCTTATATCTTTTCCTGGTATAGCGCATGGTGTGTTTACGAGAAATGGCGGGTTCAGCAAAGATGCCTACATGAGTCTGAATGTCAGTCACAGCGTAGGAGATGATTCTGACATTGTTGAACAAAACAGAGCGGTTGTTTCCATGTGCATGGATGACAATGACCTGATTTTTGCCAGGCAGATCCACGACACCGGTGTTGTGATTGTTTCTGATAATGTTGCCGGTCAGCCTGATATTCACACGGGAGATGCAATGATAAGCAATATTGGCAATAAGATGCTTGTCATTAAGGTCGCCGATTGCCAGTCCGTTCTAATTTATGATCCGATAAAAAAAGTTGTTGCAAATGTTCATTCTGGGTGGAGGGGGAGCATTAAAAATGTAATAGGCTGCACTGTAATGAGCATGAAAGAGCGTTTTGATTGCAGTCCTTCAGATCTGGTGGCAGGTATAAGCCCATCTCTCGGGCCTTGTTGTGCGGAGTTTATAAACTATGAAAGGGAAATACCTGAGAAGTTCTGGAAGTATAGGATAAATTCCTACCATTTCGATTTCTGGCGTATGAGTGAAGACCAGCTCCAGAGCGCGGGTCTGAGAGAATCAAATATTTATTCGAGCAAAATCTGTACAAAATGCAATACGGATTTGTTTTTTTCCTACCGTGGAGAGAAGAATACAGGAAGATTTGCGTCTGTCATAGGGCTGAAACGCAATTCCCGTCGAGGGAAACAACAACGGTGGCTGGAATGGCAGGAAAACGAAAAGAAGGGGCAGGAGAATGAAGGACGAGGGACGGCCAAACAGGCATATGTTTCTTGAAAAAGCACAGGTTCTGTGGAACAAAAAATTGAGCTCATCATATTTCAGAATTGGCTTAAAATGGAGCGGTTCCTTTTATGGCCCCAGACCAGGGCAGTTTGTCATGCTGCGAATTTCTGACAGGATTGCCCCACTTTTACGCCGTCCTTTTTCCATCTACAGAATAATAGAAGGTGAGAAAGGAGTGGAAATTCTCTACCGGGTTGTTGGAGAATGTACCGGCATACTTTCGGAGATGAGGGAGGGAGAAGGCGTTGATATATTAGGGCCTCTTGGAAACGGATTCTCTTTGCCGAAAAAGGAAGAAAGAGTTTTTATCGTTGCGGGAGGAATCGGAGTCGCTCCGCTGGTTTTTCTATCGTCATATCTTATACGGGATAAAGGCTTCGCCGCTTCAAACATGAAGATTTTTCTCGGGGCAAGATCAAAAGACGATCTTTTATGCAGGGATGATTTCTTGGGTCTCGGCCTTGAAGTTGCAGTTGCCACAGATGATGGGAGTGAAGGTGAAACCTGCATGATAACAAGTCCTGTTGAGGCAGCGCTGAAAAAAACACGCCCTGATATTATTTATGCATGCGGGCCATCAGGGATGATGAAATGTCTTGCCGGCATAGCCGAAGATTATGAGGTGGCCTGTCAGATTTCATTGGAGACAGTGATGGCCTGCGGCTTTGGCGTATGTCTTGGCTGCGCGGTTGAATCGAGGGGTGATAATAAATATCTTCATGTATGCAAGGATGGACCTGTGTTTGACAGCCGCGATATAAGATTGTGAACAGGAAAAGAGGCGAGATGTGTAAGTTGTATAACGCACCACGAATATCAAATATTAAATATCGAAATACAAACTTGAACCGAAACAACACTTGTGCAGATGCTCGGTTTTTTCACGCCTGTAATTGATTCTCCGTATGAATTCGGCAGGGTAGCTGCGGCCAATTCCCTTAGTTATGTATATACAATTGGAGGAAGGCCGGTAACGGCCATGAACATCGTCTGTTTTCTGCAATAATAGGCTAAGTTTCAGAGGATAGCATAGAAAGTCATTTGATTATCGATTGATATTCTTTATAACATCTTGTTATTATAGATATATTATTATATAAATGATCTGTGCAATTTTGCATTGACTTGAATAAAATCATATGTTAGAGGGCAGAAGCTTTATTGAGGTCTGCATTGACTCTATTGCAACAATAGAAAGCGTTCTTTAATGTGAAAAGAGAAACAAGACGTTATTTACGGGAACTGGCATACTATAGCAGTCTTGGCCTTCAGATAGCGCTTTCTATATTTATCGGACTTGCAATTGGAGTGTATCTTGACAGGCGATTTGATTTTTATCCCTGGCTTACGCTTGTCTTTCTTGGACTTGGTATTGCGGCAGGATTCAGGAACATCTGGCTTGCGATAAGAAAGAGCGAGAAGTTCCCGCAGGAAAGAGATATTAAGTGAAAGTACAGCAGCGCATCCTGAAATTTGTTACCATGACAAACTGGATACTCTTTTGTTTTGCGAGTATAGCAGGGATTATTATTGCTTCTCCAAAATTTGCAATGGGCATATTATCCGGAGGACTTATAGTTACGATAAATTTTCACCTGCTATACAGGACGCTTAAAAAAGCGCTCACACCTCCACACCTTGCTTCACACAACGTTATTCTGGCCAAGTATTATGCCCGTTTCATAATCAGCGGGTTTATTATATTTATATTGATATCAGGGCATTATGTTCATCCCATCGGTCTTTTTATCGGGCTATCCGTTGTGGTTGCAAGCATTATATTAGCGACCATGCTGGAACTTACAAAACTTATTTTCAAGGAGGCAATATAAGGTGGCACATCCATATCTATTCTTTGTAAAGCTTTTTGAAGCTATCGGCCTGGAACATTTTGCCCATGCATATCCGCATGTTATTTATTCATGGGTGGTCATGATTCTTCTCTTAACCCTTGGTGCCATTGGCGCAAAGAGTATCAGTCTGATTCCTGCAAAAGCACAGAATGTGTTTGAAATAATTATTTCGGGAATTGAAAATTTTATGGTTGATGTATCGGGCGAAGAGGGCCGTTGGCTTTTTCCTCTTGTTGCAACCATATTTATTTATATTTTCACATGTAATCTTATAGGGCTTATTCCGGGATTTTTCCCCCCAACCGCCAGTCTGAATACTACAGCTTCATGCGCGCTAACGGTAGTAATTTTTACCCATATTATCGGCATTAAATATCATGGAGTCAAATATATCAAACACTTCCTCGGACCTGTCTGGTGGATGATTCCAATCGTGTTTCCGATTGAAATTATCGGTCATCTTGCGCGTATTCTTTCCCTATCGTTCCGTCTTTTTGGAAACATGATGGGGCATGAGCTGGTGCTGGGTATTCTTTTCGGTCTCGCCGGGCTATTTTTTGCTCCTCTGCCAATAATGGCGCTTGGTATTTTTGTTGCCCTGGTACAGGCGTTTGTTTTCTTTTTACTTTCAATAATGTATTTTACCGGCGCAATGGAACACGCTCACTGATTTGCCGGAAAAAAATAGGTTTGTTTTTATGGGATAAAGGAAGAAGCAAAGTCAATCATTATCAAAAGGAGGAAGGTAAAGTATGGAAGCTGAAGCATTAAAGTTTTTCATCGCATGTGTTACAGCCGCTGGTTTCGGGATCGCAGTAGCAGCATCATTCTGTGGCATAGCCCAGGGCATCGGCCTTAAGGCCGCTGTAGAGGGTATTGCAAGAAACCCCGAATCATCAGGGAAAGTTACAGTTACAATGCTGATCGGTCTTGCCATGATCGAGTCTCTTTGTATTTACGCACTTGTAATTGCCCTGATTCTTATTTACGCTCATCCCCAGGCAGCAGCTATTGCAGGGCTTTTCGCTCATTAATTTAAGATTTACAGTATTAAACAAAACAGGGTTGTGCCTTAGGGCGCAACCCTGTTTTGTTTGTTAAGTATCTTTTTTAAAAACTGTCCGGTATATGACGCCTTGTTGACTGCCAATATTTCAGGTGTGCCGTAACCAACAATGTAGCCGCCCTCATCCCCGCCTTCAGGTCCAAGGTCAATAATATGATCAGCAGTCTTGATTACATCAAGGTTATGTTCAATTACGATTACGCTGTTCCCGGAATCGACAAGTCTGTTCAGCACGCACAGTAGTTTCTGAATGTCATCAACATGAAGGCCGGTTGTGGGTTCATCCAGAATATAAACTGTTCTCCCTGTCCCTTTTTTGCTGAGTTCCCGTGAAAGCTTGACTCTCTGGGCCTCGCCTCCCGATAGAGTGGTTGCAGACTGGCCTATCTTAATGTAGCCAAGGCCGACATCGGAGAGAGTCATCAGCTTCGATCTGATATTTTTTATCCTGTCAAAAAAAGATAGAGCCTGATCCACAGTCATGTCAAGGACATCAGCAATGTTTTCCCCCTTATATCTAACTTCAAGAGTTTCGCGGTTGTACCTTTTACCGTGACAGATATCGCACGGCACATAAATATCGGGCAGAAAATGCATCTCTATTTTGATTATCCCGTCTCCACTGCATGCTTCACACCGCCCCCCTTTAATGTTAAAGCTAAATCTGCCAGGCTTGTATCCGCGCATGCGTGCTTCCGGAGTTCTGGCAAAAAGCTCCCTGATGAATGTGAAGAGACCTGTATAGGTGCCCGGATTTGACCGTGGAGTTCTTCCGATTGGCGACTGGTCTATGTTTACGATCTTATCGACATATTCAAGCCCGACAACAGAAGAGTGAGAGCCTGCTGCTATTCTTGCGCCATAAATGTTTCTTGCGAGAATGTTATAAAGTGTTTCAAGAACAAGAGTCGATTTTCCGGAACCCGAAACGCCTGTCACGCAAATAAACTTACCTAGTGGAAATTCAACATCAATATTTTTAAGATTATTACCCGAAACCCCTTTTATCAGAAGTTTTGTGCCATTCCCTTTGCGGCGTTTATCGGGTACTTTTATTTGCCTCCGGCCTGAAAGATACTGCCCTGTCAGTGAGTTGTCATCTTTTAAAAGAGCTGCAGGCTCACCTGAAAAGACTATATGTCCTCCGTTAACTCCCGCCCCAGGGCCCATATCTACGACATAATCAGAAGAGAGAATTGTTTCTTCATCATGTTCAACAACAAGAACCGTATTACCCAGATCCCGCATCTTCATGAGTGTTGAGAGGAGGCGTTGGTTGTCTCTCTGGTGCAATCCGATGCTTGGTTCATCCAGAACATAGAGAACTCCTGTCAGTTTTGAGCCTATTTGCGTGGCGAGACGTATTCTCTGGCTCTCACCGCCTGAAAGGGTATAGGCTGATCTGTCAAGTGTAAGGTAGGATAGTCCAACATTTTCAAGAAAGGAAAGCCTTTCGTTTATTTCTTTTATAATCCTCTTTGCTATAAGTTCCTTTTTCCCTTCAAGTTTAAGTTTTATCATAAAGTCTGCCGTCCTGGATACTGAAAGGGCTGTGATTTCAAATATAGTCAGGCCCCCGATTCTCACCGAACTGCTTGCCTTGTTTAGTCTTGTCCCTCCGCATTCAGGGCACGGGCGGAATGTCATGTAATGCCTGATCTCTTCTCTGGTCTGGTTTGAATCTGTTTCCATGTAACGTCTCTGAAGTTTCGGGATGATTCCTTCGTATGGTTTTCTGAAACTGAAACGGCGGTTATTCTGTTCAAAATAAAAAGCGATTGATTCATCTCCGGATCCATAAAGGATCGCATTTTGAAAATTCTCCGGCAGGTCTTTATAAGGAGTGTAAACATCCACATCGTAGTGCTTTGTAAGTGATTCAAGGAATTCACTGAACTGAACCGAATTCCGGTTAGCCCATAGCGATACGGCCCCCTGCCTTAAGGAGAGCTCCTTGTTTGGGATAATGAGGTCGGGGTCGAATTCTGTTGTAGTGCCCAACCCGTCACATTTACAGCATGCGCCCTGGGGTGAATTAAATGAAAAACTTGCGGGGGAAAATTCCGGATAGCTTATTCCGCATTGAACACATGCTGATTTTTCACTGAAAAGTACAGATTCTTCTCCTTGGATATCTACTTTTACAAGCCCTTCGGACTGTGACATTGCAAGCTCGAGAGAATCAGCAAGCCTGTTCCGGATATTTTCTTTGATAACCAGCCGGTCAACCACAACTTCTATGGTATGTTTTATGTTTTTATCGAGCTTGCCTGTTTCCTCAATTTCAAGTATTTTTCCATCTACCCGTACCCTTGAGAAACCGTCTTTTTTGAGTTGTTTTATGAGTTTTTCCTGGGATCCTTTCTGTCCTGAAACCAGTGGGGCTAAAATAATTATTTTTGTTCCTTCCGGAAAGGACATGATTTTATCTGCGATCTGATCAAGAGTTTGAGCGGTAATGGGTTTTCCGCAGACATGGCAGTGGGAAGTTCCTGCCCTGGCAAATAGAAGGCGAAGATAGTCATAAATTTCAGTCACAGTTCCAACAGTTGACCTTGGATTATGGCTTGCTGTTTTCTGTTCGATTGCAATTGCAGGAGATAGTCCTTCGATTGTATCGACATCAGGTTTTTCCATTCGTTCCAGAAACTGTCTTGCATATGTCGAAAGAGATTCGACGTATCTACGCTGTCCTTCGGCGTAGAGAGTATCGAAAGCGAGCGTAGATTTGCCCGATCCTGAAAGGCCTGTGATTACAACAAGCCTGTTTCTTGGCAGTTCAACATCGATATTTTTAAGATTATGCTGCCTTGCCCCGCGTATTATTATCTTGTCAGAACTCATTTAATTATTCCTGTACTTATCAAATATTGACGGCTTTTTAAAAAGCTGTTTTATGCCGCTTTGCGGTAACCTGTTTAGGACAAACTTGTTGGAAGTCTTAATATGCACTCTAAAAATGAGCTTTTTACTTTGCCGTCCGAATTTCAACTTCTTCCGAGTCCATCAAATATTCAGTTGAAAACGGCAGGGAGATTTTTACTTTTCCTGAATCCTTCTATTTAAACAGGATGTCTGGAATGCAGCCATTTTTATTGCGGCAATTAAACTGCCCGGATCGGCTTTTCCTTTTCCGGCGATATTATAGGCTGTTCCGTGGTCAACAGAAGTTCTTATAATAGGAATTCCCAGAGTCGTGTTTACACCATCGGTAAAATGGATAATCTTGAACGGGATGAGACCCTGATCATGATACATGCATACAACAGCATCATAATTATCCTTCAAAGCGTTATAAAATATCGTATCAGGCGGGTGGGGTCCGGATACATCATACCCTTCTTTCGCCGATATTTCCAAGGCAGGTCTAATTATTCGTTCTTCCTCATCTCCGAAAATACCGCTTTCACCTGCATGTGGATTGAGACCTGCCACGGCTATAACAGGTGAGTCAATGCCGAATCTTTCATATAGTCCCTTTCCGGTAATTCTTATTGTTTTTAAAATATTATCGGTAGAAATAGAATTTGCAACTCTGCTTAATGGGATGTGAATGGTTACAAGTGAAACCCTGAGTCGGTCACCGGCTAACATCATAACGAAATCTTCGGTTCCGGTACGTTCTGCAATTAACTCGGTATGGCCGTTGTAATTATAGCCGGCCATATTCATTGTCTTTTTGTTTATCGGGCATGTTACAACAGCTGCTATCTCCTTATTAATGGCCATATCGATTGCTTTAATGACATATTCAACCATGGCCTTTCCTGTCCGAACAGTCGGATGGCTCCATGATATTTCATCAGAGGCAAGTCCGGAAACAGATAATATATCGATGCTTCCGGGGCTGTATGAACCTTTTAAAGGGTTTGATACGGATTTTAAATTCAGCGTGCTCCCGGTACATTTTTTTGCGGCGATAAAAACGCCAATATCTCCTACTACCAAGGGTTTACACAGGTGGTATAATTCTGAGTCACTCAGGGCGGAAAGGATTAATTCAGGGCCAATTCCTGCAGGATCTCCTGCGGTTATACCGATAACAGGCCTGTTATTTTTCATTGTAACACCTTTCATGATTATAAAAAAAATTATACTACAGAGTCGGACATACTTTTTCAACAATTTCCAATATGATTTGATAATAAAAACCTGTTATGAGAATAATGATAAAAATAAAAGGTAATCGAAGAATTCACGAGATTTGATGGAATGACTTTATTGTCTGTTTGTTAAAGATTGATACAGATATGCTTAAAATACCTGAAAAAATTACTCCGGTAAAAAAGATTGTGGATAAAGGTGTTTGTCTTTATGTATGATATTATGAATATAAATTCAAATAGATATAAATTGTTGATAACTTTTTTTAAAATAATCGATATCCAGTTTAGATCAGGTTTGACACAAACGATTCTATGCTTTAGAAAGACGCATAATTTTTTCAGCTATTCGAACTGCCCGTAACAAATGACCTGCGGTTGTTTAATAAACAGGTCTCTTCTGTTAACAGCATTTTAATCGGTTTTATAATAATTTTATTCGATTGGTTTTATGGAAGCTATTTGGAACAATGTAAAGTCAGCTATCAGGGAAAATATTCCCGTGCATAGTTACAAAATGTGGATAGAACCCCTCGAGTTCAACAGAACTGCTGATGGCGTTTTAGTGCTGTCGGTTCCAAACAGTTTTTCCAAAAAAAGAATTCAGGACCACTATGGCGGTTTGATAGACTCGGAATTAAAAAAAATTGCCGGTGATAACTGCAGTTATGTTATCGAGATCTGCGGAGAAAAAAGACCGGGGCGGAACAAGCCGCATAATAATAATCAACTGCCGCTTCCGAATGCAAACATTCAGCCCCATTACGGTCGATTTTTAAGAAAAGACTTCACTTTTGACCAGTTTGTTGTCGGGGGAAATAACGAATTCGCCTTTACAGCATCACTGTCTCTGGCTTCAAGGAATAACTCACAGCAAAGCAGTCTCTTTTTATTGTCAAAGACCGGAATGGGCAAAAGTCATCTCGCCCAGGCTGTCGGACACCATGTTATTTCTCAATCTCCTTCGGAACGCGTATATTATATCACTGCCGAAGATTTCAGCAATGAGATGGTTCAGGCTATTCGTAATGATTCGTTCGACAAGTTCAAGAGTAAATACAGAAAAGAGTGCGATGTCCTGTTGCTTGAAGATGTTCATTATCTGGGAGGAAAAGAGCGCACACAGATTGAGCTTGCTCTCACCCTCGATACTTTAATGGATTCGGATAAGAAAATAATTTTTTCAAGCTGCTATCTTCCGGGTGACATACCAAAATTACATGATAAATTAAAATCGCGTTTTTCGTACGGGATAATTTCCGCTATTGAACCGCCCAATTTCAGGACAAGAGTGAGAATACTTCAAAGGAAAGCTCTTTTAAACGGATTTCAGGTTCCGGAGGAAATATTTCATTATCTTGCGAGCGAGCTTAATGAAGATGTTAGGCAACTTGAAAGCGGGCTTATTGGAATTACTGCAAAGTCATCTCTCATGGGTATTCCGATCGACATTGATCTTGCCGAAAGCGTTGTAAAAAACATAGTTTTGCATAAAAAAAGCATTACGATTGATGTTATAAAGAAACTGGTTTGCAAACATTTTAACATTGCATTAGCAGATATTGTTTCAAATTCCAGAAAGCAGACATTTACCCGGCCGAGACAGATTGCGATTTATCTGTCACGCCGGTACACTGATTCGCCGCTGCAGACAATCGGAAAGAGTTTCAACCGATACCATGCCACAGCTCTTCATTCCATAGGTATTGTTGAGAGGGGCATTAAAGAGAACAGTTCCTTAAGGAAGCAGGTTGATTATTTTTCCCAGAAGCTTGAATCCGGCAAGTTTTAACCCTCTCTTTTCTCTTAAAAAAACCTTCGAAACAAGACGTTTTATTACAAATGACCCTTGATGATTCTATATTTGAAAAGATCCGAAGCATAGTCGGTGCCCGATACTGCAGCAGGAAAAAAGAAGATCTTGTCTGCTATGCCTACGATGCAACTGCAAACCGGTATCTGCCTGATGCCGTCGTATTTCCGAAAGATGCTGTAGAAATTTCGAAAATAATAAAGCTTGCCAATTCCGAAGAATTTTACGTTATACCCCGTGGTTCAGGTTCGGGAATGACTGGCGGATCTGTTGCCGTTAAGGGCGGAGTAGTGCTTGTAATGAACCGGTTAAACCGCATCATCGAGATTGATACAGACAATCTTATAGCCGTTGCGGAACCGGGAGTTATCACCGCCCGCTTTCACAGGGAAGTCGAAAAATTACAACTTTTTTATCCCCCTGATCCATCAAGCGCAGAATTTTCAACCCTTGGCGGAAATCTCGCTGAATGCGCAGGAGGGCCAAGGGCGGTAAAATACGGAGTAACAAGGGATTATGTTCTTGGGCTTAAGGCAGTTCTCCCAACCGGTGAAATAATTGAAACAGGTGTAAAAACCGCAAAAGGAGTTGTCGGATATGATTTAACACGTCTGTTGGTAGGTTCGGAAGGTACTCTCGGAATAATTACGGAGATGACGCTAAAACTCATATCACTTCCTGAAGCAGTCAGAACAATGACCGCGGTTTTCCTTGAAGTAGGGAAGGCGGCTGAAACTGTATCTGAAATAATAAGGAGGGGAATCATTCCGAGAACCATAGAATTTATGGACAGAGCTTCAATAGTTTGTGTTGAGAATTATCTTAAAATAGATCTTCCCGTCGATGCCGGAGCATTGCTGTTAATAGAGGTCGATGGGAGGGCTGATGAGACCGAACCTGCGATAAATCGTCTTGCGGAGCTTTGCATAAATCTCGGAGCCGTAGAGGTTGCCATAGCTAAGACAAAAGAGGAGGCCGCTGTGATCTGGAAAGCACGGAAAGCCATATCCCCCGCGCTTTTTACATATGCTCCCGACAAGATTAACGAAGACATTGTGGTTCCGAGGAGCAGGATACCGGATATGGTTAGAAGAATCGAAGAAATGAAAAACAGGACCGGCCTTACAATAGTCAGTTTCGGGCATGCAGGTGACGGCAATATACATTTCAATATAATGCTCGACAAAAAGAACAAGGAAGAAGTGAAAAAGGCACTTGCAGCAGTTGAAGAGTTGTTTGATTATACGGTTGAGCTGGGAGGCACTATCTCGGGTGAACACGGGATAGGCATCACAAAAGCTCCATACATGCCCAAAGAGGTTGGCATTGATGAAATAGAGCTTATGAAAAAGTTAAAAAGGCTCTTTGATCCGAAAGGGATATTAAATCCAGGAAAGATATTTTTATAAAACCGGCTCCTTTTTTAAGTATTATTTTCCGGTAACCTGTTTTATTGCAGCTTGCCTTTAAATGTATTTTCACTGAATACAATTTCTTCAATAATTTCGATCTTGGAATTCTGATCTTTTTCTATATAGCATCTTAAGCTTAAAGCACAAAATTTTTTACAAATCATATCTTTGATTGAAAAATTTCCAAAACAGCCTAAATGATTGCCAAGATTATCCTGTCCTTTTAACATCTTATTCATTTTTTATCCTATTATTTAAATCTACCCGCATCAATTCGCAGGGAATATTGTCTAGTTATAATTCTCTTGCTGACTTAGTAGCAAGCTACCGGGATTGCGCTCGCTGTTTAGGTTCAAACAATATGAGCGCTTCCTCATGAATTTTACCGTTCGTTGCCAGAACTTCCTTTTTGTATATATTGTAAGGGTTTCCTGAAAAATCGGAGATTTTCCCCCCTGCTTCACTTACAATGATAAAGCCTGCAGCCGTATCCCATGGCTTCAAATTTTCTTCCCAGAAGCCTTCAAAGCGTCCTGAGGCAACATAACAGAGATCCAGGGCTGCTGAACCAAGCCTTCTGATACCCTGAGATGCCTTCAGGCAGTTGAAAAAACGAACCTGTAATGGTTTAATATCTTTTACATTGTAAGGGAATCCTGTCACAAGCAGGCTCTCGGAAATGGGTGCCGTTTCTGAAACATGTATCGGTATGCCGTTTAGTTGTGCGCCTTCTCCTTTGACTGCAGTAAACAGTTCCCCGGTTATGGGATTTAATACAACACCTGCTGCCATATCACCCTTTATGGAAAGTGCAATTGATACCGCAAACAAACCAAGATTATGGGCAAAGTTTGTGGTTCCATCAAGCGGATCAATAATCCATATGCATTCGGAGCCATTATTATCGCTTCCGCTCTCTTCGGCAAGTATTCCATGTGATGGGAATACTTGCCTGATTGTTTCAATTATTAATCTTTCAGATTCGGTATCCGATTCGGTAACCAGATCTTTAGCGCCTTTTTTTTGAATTTTAGATTTCTTGCCGAAATTGGCCCTAAGTATCTCCGCTCCTTTATATGCAGCTGCGATGCCGACTCTTTTAACTAATTTCAGATCCATAAGAGTCTCTCTTTATATTCGTTGCCGGGCGCATGTCAACCAATTTTGTAACCGGGAGGTCTTAATCCGATTTATAGACATCCCGGATTCAGTTACAAAGGGCAGAGATCGAACAAAAGTGACATTTCCTGATGGAAAATAGTTATCCCCTTTGGCAGATTGACTCAATGGAATGTTCCATTTTTTCAACAAGGCTCGACAAGGTTGATTCATCATAAGCAGAAATTGGAATGCAGCCAAAAATTCGGCATAACTTTTCGACGGTTTCTTTTCCGACGAGATCCTGCTTATTAAAAACACGGAGCATTGGGATTTTGTCCAAATTGAGATCCAACAACAGCTTTTCAACCGACTCTATCTGATCTTCAAAACGGGGATTGGCTATATCTATTATATGAAGCAGAAGATCGGCACTGTTTAATTCCTCAAGTGTTGCGCGGAAAGCAACAAGCAGGTCATTAGGGATGTTTTTGATAAAACCTACAGTATCAGTGATTATTACCTCGGTATCTCTTGGGAATTTCAAACGTCTGCTCGAAGGATCGAGTGTCGCAAAGAGTCTTTTTTCAGCAAGTACATTGCTTTTTGTCAGGGTATTAAGAAGGGTTGATTTACCTGCATTCGTGTAGCCTATTATTGAAATAACCGGCAAATCCTTTTTGCTTCGTTTTGCCCTTTGCTGCTGCCTGTGCTGTATTACGAGCGAAAGTGCTTTTTCAAGTTGGTTTATACGATTGCGTGCCAGCCTGCGGTTTAACTCAAGCTTTGTTTCTCCGGGGCCTCTTCCGCCTATTCCTCCGGTCAGGCGGGACATGGCAGTATTTTTGGTAACCAGACGGGGGAGCATGTATTTCAGCTGGGCGAGTTCCACCTGCAACCTTCCTTCTTTTGTCTGAGCCCGCTGAGCGAAAATATCCAGTATAAGCTGAGTTCTGTCTACGATTTTTATATCTGTTTTGTCCGTTATAGACCTTATCTGGGATGAATTCAGCTCCTGATCAAATACCAGCATGGACGCACCCTTTTGAAGAGCAAGAAGAGAGAGTTCCTCAAGTTTTCCGGCCCCGATATAAAATCTTGAATCAGTCCTGACCCTATACTGGATAAAACTTTCTATAACTTCTATTCCTGCAGATAAGGCAAGCTCTTTCAATTCATCCATCGAGTCCGAAGCCTCATCTCTGGAATCTGTTGAGACGCTCACAAGAATAGCTCTTTCCACGCATTGTTCTGAAAAATAGACGGTCCTTGACTGGGCAAGTTCCGATTCAATGGCCTGAATAAGTTCAAGACACCCTATGTCAAGCCGGCCTGGTTTTATGGGTTGAAGTAAACGATATGGTTCGCCGTCATTTCTTTTGGGTAGTATATGTCCTGCATAAATTTCATATGGCTCCCCGTTATTTGTAAATGT
Organism: Desulfobacterales bacterium; assembly: GCA_046485065.1. Classification (GTDB taxonomy): domain Bacteria; phylum Desulfobacterota; class Desulfobacteria; order Desulfobacterales; family RPRI01; genus RPRI01. The sequence goes on from JAWOHP010000086.1 coordinate 33,442, forward strand.
TATGGCTGCCATCATGTCCAGCTTCAGAAGGGTAAGATCGGTGATATCGTCTCTTGAGAGCGGTTCCTTTTTAAGGTGGACATGTATGCATCTTAAGCCCTTGAGCCTGTCAGGAGCTGTCCTGTATTCGCTTAAATCAGGTATTAAAATGCGCCTCTGGTCTCCGATAATAACGTTTGTTATCCTGCCCTGGCGGTCAATAAGAAGACCTATCTGGCGGCGTATTTCCAAGGCAAGCATGCACAGTTCGCGGGCAATCTCGGGAGTTATCAGTAATTCGGGGGGGGTGCGGCGGCGGTACAGGTTTTCAAGTCTTTTTATATGACCGGCTTTAAGGCCGCCGGTATTTCCAGAAAGTTTCTTCATTTCAGATTATTATGCCTTATAATCTAAACCTCCTACATACCGTAAATCTCTTTCGCCTTGTCTTTAAAGCAGGTATAGGAACTCAGGAAAGTAAGCACGACTTCACCGGTAGGACCGTTTCTCTGTTTTCTCAAAAGGATTTCCGCTGTATTTTTTTTGGGGTTGTCTTCATTCTTATTGTATATCTCGTCCCTGTAAATAAATGCAACAACATCGGCATCCTGTTCGAGTGCGCCGGACTCTCTTAAATCAGCAAGCTGCGGTCTTTTATCAGTTCGATCCTCGAGTTTCCTGTTAAGCTGGGAGAGGGCAATAACAGGAATATCGAGCTCTTTGGCGAGAGCTTTTAAGGATCTTGACATTTCAGCAATCTCAAGGTCTCTTCGTTCAGCTGAAAAAGAGCTTTTCATAAGCTGCAGGTAATCAATGATTACAAGGCCAAGCCCCTTGTTCATTTTAAGCCTTCGCGCCTTTGCCCTTATTTCCATGGAAGATATGCTGGGTGAATCGTCTATGAAGATGGGGGCCTGAGAAAGAGTCGCAGCCGCATCAGTCAGATTGACCCAGTCGGCATCGCTTAGAAAGCCTCCTCTTAGTCTGGAGGAATCGACTCTTGCCTCCGAGCATAGCATTCTGAGTGAAAGCTGCTCTTTAGACATTTCAAGAGAAAAAAGGGCAACCGTGACATTTGATTTAACTGCAGCGTTTCTTGCAATATTCAATGCGAAAGCTGTTTTTCCCATACTGGGACGGGCTGCTATTATGATCAGGTCCGAATTCTGGAAGCCTGAGGTAAGTGCATCAAAGTCGGTAAAGCCGCTTTCAACTCCGGTTACAAGGGATTTTTTCCCCTGTCGTTCTTCAAGAGCGTCAAAGTTGGTATCTATAATATCCTTTAAAGGATAAAAAGCCTGTTTTATTTTCTTTTCGGATATTTCAAAAATTGAACTTTGGGAAAAATCAAGAATTTCATCTAGGTTGCCGCTGTCTTCAAAACATTTGCTGACAATAGTTGTAGCTTTTTCAATAAGACGTCTTAAGCAGGCCTTTTCATAGACCAGGCGAGCGTAGCGAGTCGCGTTTGTGGCAAGTGGAATATCAAGGAACCTTGCTAGATAAGCCGCTCCACCTACTTCTTCAATCCGTCCCTGTTCTTTCAGCGCATTGGCTAATGTGACAAGGTCAACCGGTTCGTTTTTGTTAAAAAGGTCAAGAATTGATGAGTATATTTTCTGATGGGCTATCTTGTAAAAATCATTTGGAGAAAGAATTTCGATGACTTCAAGCAAAGTATTGTTGTCAATCAAAATAGCGCTGAATAAAGATTCCTCTGCCTCAATGCTTTGAGGCGGAACTTTTAACAGATGATATGTCTCTTTTTCGCTTTGATGTTTGGTTCTTGCCATTTGATCAAATGAAATAGTAAACATGGGTATCAGAAGTTATCTGATACCCTCTTCTATTTGTTGAAGAAATATTTCGCTATAAAGTATACCATAAACGACTTTACATAAAAAAGACAAGACTATTCAGGTACAACTTCAACGGTTATTGCCGGTTTAACTCCCTTGTACACACGCACAGGTACAGTAAAGGTGCCTAGGGTTTTTATGGGTTCTGGAAGCAGTACCATGCTTTTTTCCACAGTAAAGCCCTGAGCGGCAAGGGAGTCCACAATGTCACGAACTGAAACCGACCCATATAACCGGTCCTCTTCGCTTACTTTTGCGTTTATCCTGCACACAACCCCTTCAAGCTTTTTAGCTGTCTCTTCGGCAAGCCCCCTCTCTTTAGCGATCTGAATTTCAAGCTTGACCTTCTCCCGTTCCAGCATCTTAAGATTCTGGGGAGTGTTCGGAACGGCCTTTTTCTGTGGTAAAAGATAGTTGCGCGCATACCCTTCGGAAACATTAACAATGCTGCCGACAAGTCCCAAAGATTCTATTGTTTCCTTCAATATTACTTTCATAAGTTAACCTCCAAAGATCAGTCAGGCTTTTTGTAATTTTTTCGAAATTGCAATACAAAAAGGCCATCAAGTGTTTATTAGTAAAGATTTAATTAAGTGTTGTTCTGTTTTCTTATGTTGAGCCACGTATCAAAAAAACCAAGCCCTATTACAAATAGAAATATGAAATGCTGAAGAGCAATAAGGCTGTACAAAAAAACTTTGAGCGTTCGGGGGACCCTTTTTTTTTCAAAATAAAAAGAGACGATAGCTATGCCCTGAAAGAAGTATATCATCATCAGGACAAGCAAAAAATTCAATCCTGTTATCTTGAAAGCCTTGTCGGGAAAGAAGAGCAGAGCAGATGATGCGATTACAGCCCAGACAAGATGTTCAGGAGCCTTCCATAAATTAAGGGATACAAACTCAGGATAGTGAAGATTATTTTTAATAAGCAACGGTTTTGAAATCATTATATTGATCCAGCTCACAAGAAGCGTAAAAGCAACCATTAAAGCCGGAATGATACCAACAAGCAAATACCTGATCTGTTCCATGGAATCTGAAATCATCTGAATATGTTCTTCCGAAACCCCCATGTTTTCATAAATATCCATTGCGAGCTTCAGGTTTTCAGCAACATATTCCGACGCTAATGAATAAATACCTATATTCCGGATGTTTGAAAATAGAATAAGGAATATCAGTCCCGAAACAATAACTCCGCAGGAGGAATACAAAATTATTTTTTCAATCGACAAATCATGACGAAGCAATTCTCCGATAAGAAAACCTAAAAATAGGAGTTCAGCAAAAAAGATTAAGTCTATAGATATATTTTGTATGACAAATACAATAGCTATTATCGTTGCTGCAAAAACAACAAGCCCATATTTTCTGCCGAGTTTTGAATGGTAATACATGATTGGTAATGGAATAAACAGGGCGCAGAAAAAACCTATTATCGGAATGTAGATTGACATAAGGCAAATGAAAACCGATAAAGCTATCCCCTTTATTAAATCCCTGAATATTTCCTCTTCGACAGTTGGCACAATAATGGCCTCCCATTAGGCAGTCCCGGATACCGACCGTTAAGAGTCAGTTAATAATCCAAAGTGCCGACATACGGTAAAAGAGCTATTGAGCGGGCTTGTTTTATTGCGTGAGTCAATACTCTCTGATGTTTTGCGCATGTGCCTGAAATGCGTCTGGGAATTATTTTGCCTCTTTCGGTTGTAAAGTATCGCAGCGACTTTGAATCTTTATAATCTATTACAATACTTGCGTCTGCACAGAAGCGGCAAACTTTCCGCCTGTGAAATACCCGCTTCTTTTTTCTATCGGTATCAGTTTGTCCTTTTCCCTGATTATCGAAAGCCATATATTACTCCTTTCCGTCGCTATCATGTTCTGTTTTGATTTCTTCCGAATCGGCCTGAATATCATCGGAAGGTCTTGCGGAAACTTCAGATTTGCTGTTTTGTTCCGCTGAAGCAGCTGAAGCTGCTTCAGTTTCTTTAGCCAGTTCTTCTTTTATCCTGTCTATATTGGCCTCTTTTTCAAGCAGGATAGTCATGAACTTAATAACACGGTCATCGATACGGAAAGAGCGTTCTATTTCGCTGACAAGCAACCCGGTTCCACAGTAATCAATCCGGACATAATAGCCTCGGACCTTTTTCATGATTTCATACGCTAGCTTCTGAATTCCCCATTCGTCAATCTTGACCAGAAACCCTCCTTTTTGCTGGATCAGATCTTTGATTTTTTCTAAAAGGGGGGCCCTGTTTTCAGATGAAACATCGGGATCTACAATAACAATTGATTCATACCTTCTCATAAAAAAACCTCCTTATGGATATAAAGCCCCAGAATATATCGGGAGCAAGGATTAAAAATTGCGCCTCATGACGCAATAAAAGATTTTTTTAATATCACTTCAAATGAATGGGTGTCAAGAATTATAAAAAAGCCGGATTATTAGATATAAAGTATGTATGGATGAGCTAAAAGCCTGATCTGTTCTGGGCAATCGCATATCATTAAGACCTGGTTGATATGAGTGTAAGAATCAGGAGATTCATGCAGTTATCGAAATTTTTTTTAACTTTTGTGTCAATTCGGAGCGGCGTAAGAATGAAAGATAATCCTCAGGATGGTCTGTCAGCAGTTTTTTCAGATATTCAATATTCCTGTTGATGGCGTCCGTATAAAGGTCAAGATCGATATTCCATCTTTCGCGAAAGTGATGGATGGCATAATTGCTGACGCCACCGAGCTCATCAATTAACCGCTTTTTGGTCATATCATAGAATCCAATTGTCTTTTGCAGAAGATCAAATTCACTGTTGAACCCCTTAATTCCGGATTCATAAAATTCAATATAAAGAAACAGCAGTTTTTCGAGGTATAAGCGGTCGGACATCTGTCCCAGCAAATCGGCTGTACCCAGCATCTTGCCGAGTAAGGCGATATTTGATGAAGAAAATTTGATTACCGTGGTCATTGTTAAGAGACCGGTACAGTTCAGTATGTCGGCAAAATCAGGGAGCGACTCTTCGAAATAAGTATTACCGGCAAAATATTTTTGTGTGAAGTCAATGCTGCGCTTAATATGAATTAAGGTATATTTGGCTCCCGTTCCGGTTTCATCAGATGACTTCTGGATATAGCCGGTATCGTGCATCAGGGCTCCGATCAGGCCGATATGGATCTCCTTCTCGCTGAATCGAATACCGGAAATAGATGCTCCGTGCATCAAACGCAGCATTGCCAGAAGAACTTGATGGGTGTGCCTGATATCATGATATTCCGTATTGCAGGCCCGATATCCGGGATATTCACCGTTAAACAGGGCTTCCACATCCCAAAAGATTTTTGTCACGTACCGGAAGTCAAAAGAAGGGAAGATCAGACGGATAATAATCTGAACTTCCTCAAGAACCTTATGATGATCCGACAGGTCGACCAACTGACTGACTGAGTGGTTTCCAATATGATCCGTTTTCTCTTTACTACTGATTGTTTTTGTATAAAGCATATTGAAACCTCCTGTTACAGGAAACGGAAAATCTTCAAATCTTTGGTCGAAGGGATAAATATCACAAAGTATTCCATGTGTCAAAAAATGTTTAAAAATTGATAATATGCAGAAGCTTGATAACTTTTTAAAAAAAATATATATGATTTCCTGGCTATCTTTTGGGAGTTTTATAAATGAATGAAAAAAGGAGACCGGTATGAGCAAGTACGGCACATTTATTTTTGAAGAGATCGAGCCATATATAGGACTTGTTACCCTGAACCGGCCGGATAAGCTGAATGCGATCAACGTTGAAATGCTGGATGATTTTAATGAATTGTTTGCCGCTCTGACGAAAGATGATGCCATACGAGTACTTATCATAACCGGGGCGGGGCGCGGTTTCTGCTCAGGGGCTGACCTCAACGAAATATTGACTCACAAGGATTCGGAAGCCTTGTCAGATCCTGAGAAATATCTCAGGCTTGCCCAGGAGCGTTTCGCCGCTCTTATCCTGGGACTTAGGCGTATCCCACAACCTGTAATTTCAGCTGTTAACGGACCCTCTGCTGGAGGAGGATTTTCTATAGCTTTAGCCAGTGATATCAGGATAGCCTCGCCTGGAGCCTATTTCGTCGCATCGTTTGCCAATATCGGTCTTTCCGGCGGAGAATTGGGCACCTCCTACCTTCTCCCGCGACTCATCGGCCTTGGGAAAGCCGCGGAAATTCTATACACCGGACGAAAGGTGAATGCCGAGGAGGCTGAACGGATGGGGCTAATCAATCATGTGGTGCCGAAGGAGGCTCTTCTGGAGACCGCTCTTTCCAGTGCAAGGCTTATGACAGCCAAGGGATTCGGGTCGCTCAAGTTGACAAAGAGGGTTCTTGATCAGAATATTGATGCTCCTTCTCTCGAGGCTGCGGTCAACCTTGAAAACCGCAACCAGACTATCATGATATTTTCAGGCGAATTTTTTAAGCTCATCAAGCCGTTCTTCAAAAGTGTATGATAAGTCCGGAGTATGGCGGAACCCGTCAATGGTTTTTAATAAACCAGCCTGGCAATCTTTTTCATTTCAAGGGCATCATTACGGTTCCAGATAAATCCTTAACCGCAATAGCGAATGTATTCCCCGTAGCTTGCTGTAAAGATCTCCAATCAGGATTTCATGGCGGAGCGGACCATCTGCGCAAAGCTGACGTTTCCCAACGTCACAAATTTCACCAATTTATCTTTCTTATTTCCGAGAGCCTTAACTATTTCTTTTTCAGAATATCCTTTTAGGCAAAGTCTCTTAACTTCTCCGTATAATTCTTCCAGAAATGAAAGTTTTTTTGCCAGTCTTGCTTTTCCTTTTTCCGGAACCGGATTATGCGCACAGAATAGGGCATCAAAATCATATTCAAGAATAGTTTTGATGGAATCAATCTGATCTTTGAATTTTTCATCGGAACGAAAATATTTTATCTTTTCTCCGAGGTAAAGGTCGCCCGAAAAGAGCCATCCGTGATTTTCTTCAAGATAAACAGTGTGATCCCTGCTATGCCCCGGAGTATGAATCGGCTTAATTTTGTACTTTCCGGTTTCAATTACCGCCGGCAGAGGCGAAACTGATACACGTCTCGATTTACCCCATGTGTAGCTCTGATATGGGTGTATTTTAAAGGTTTTTTCCATTTTATCGGCGGTTATGCCGTGGCCGTATATTTTTACATTATGACATTTGCTTATAGCCGAAGCATTTCCACTGTGATCTTCATGGTAGTGTGTAAGCAGAACTTTATTTATTTTTTTTCCTTTAAGAGCCCCGATGACATATTTCTGCATATTGCTCTGGGCCGTATCAATAACAAGGCCGTCAAGATAAAAAAGGAAGACGGACATAAGAGGAGGACCTAAAGGACCGAAACCGAACCTGTAAGCCTCTATATCGTCAAAAATATATTTTTCCTTAATGTTCATGAGTTGTCATTAGACCGTATTTCTTCCCTTAATTTCAATGCTTCTTCTGATAACAGATAGTCAAACATTGTGATTTCTCCTTGTTCAAACTTTATATTTTCCAACGTGTTCGCTGAAAGCAGGTCGCCGAATAGCGGTATAATATAGTTTTTTCCGAGTTCATCGAAATTGATACTTTCTGAGGCGGAATATCTTTGGTTGCGGGGATTCCGAAGAAGAGGGTCACACAGTCAAACTCTCTCTGTCAAGAAGTTCACGGATTTTGTAAGATACTCTGTTAATATCAAAAGGTTTTTGTATGAAGCTGTTGTGTCCATCGTTTAAGATCTGTGATGCTTCTTCGGACAGGCTATACCCGCTTGAAAGAAGGACCTTGAGATCCGGCTTGATTTTCTTAAGGAGGTCAAACGTTTCGCTTCCATTCATTTCAGGCATTACCATGTCGAGAATAACCAGATTAATATCATCCTTTTTTTCCGTGAACAGTTTAACCGCTTCAATTCCGCTACTGACAGGCATCACCTTATATCCCAATTTGTTAAGCATTTCAGCGCCTATTTTAAGAATATCCTCTTCGTCATCAACAAGAAGCAGGGTTTCATTTCCCAAAAGCAATTTTTCAGCAATAACTGTTTCTTTGCCAGGCGCTTTTTCCGAAGCAGGCAGGTGGATAATGAACTCGCTGCCGCGGCCAACCTCACTCTCAACATTGATGAATCCATTATGAGATTTAACAATGCCGTAAGCTGATGCAAGTCCAAGACCGGTTCCTCGTCCCATCTCCTTTGTTGTGAAAAACGGGTCGAAAATCCTCCCTTTTGTCTTCTCATCAATCCCGATTCCAGTGTCTTTGACGATTATCCTGACATACCTCCCGGGTTTGAAATATTTGTTTCTAATTTCACTTTCATCGATTATAACATTGTTAGTTTCAATATGTATATTACCACCTCCGGGCATGGCTTGCGAGGCATTGAGATAAAGGTTCAGAAGTACCTGCTCGATTTGCCCCTGGTCAACTTCAACCCTCCATATTTTTGATTCAAACGCTGTAGAAATAGATATTTCCTTTTTTGTACGACCAAACATGTGAGAGCTTGTTTTGATCAGTTCATTTATGTTGGTAGGCCTGACTTCATATTTACCTCCCCGGGCGAATCCAAGCAATTGCTTGGTAAGATCTGATCCACGAACAACATATTTCTCGATATTTTTCAGTTTTTCATAATGGTTGTGACTTTCATTTATATTCAACAGCATAAGAGAAGCATATCCCTGAATGCCCATCAGCAGGTTGTTAAAATCATGGGCCAGCCCACCGGCAAGAGTCCCGACTGCTTCCATCTTTTGCGCCTGTCTCAACTGGCGCTCGAGTTCCGCTCTTTTTGCTTCAGCCAGTTTTTTTTCTTCAATCTCCTGCCTTAAACTTTCGTTCATTCCCCTTAGTTCGAACTCTGATTTTTTTAGATCTGTAACATCTTTTAAAGTTCCCACGACACCGATTACATTTCCTTCGGAATCTGCATCGGGCGCACCACTCATGTAAAATAACCGTTCTGTGCCGTCGTTGTGTAATATCGGTACGTATAAATCTGTAATTGTCTGTCTGTTATCCCTTATGTAGCTGAAGACATGGATAAATCTTTCCGTATCTTCTTTTTTTATAAAATCCGTAAATAACTTTCCTATGACAGCTTCTTTTTGATAACCAAGAATTTTCTCCAACGCAGGATTGACATATAAAAACCTTCCATCAACATTGAGGGTATAAATTATGTCAGGGGCGTTTTCAGTTAGAGCTCTGAATCTTTGCTCTCTTTCGCGGATCAACTCGTAAGATCTGGCGTTATTGATGCTGATTCCGAGCTGTGGCGCTATGCCTAAAAAAAGATTGATATCACTCTGGTTCAGCGGTCGATTTGAGCGATGGTTATCAACGGCCAGAATACCCTCGGATGTGCCTTCATATATGATCGGGACACAAATAAATGATTTTACTCCCATTTTCACTGCGAATTCGCGACTTCTTTCTGATACAATTTTTTCGAACTCGCCAAGATCGTTATACAAAAAAGGTTTTTGACATTTAAAGGAGACGATAAAAGGTCCTCTTGATTTTGGATTGTCGAGATGAAACTCGGTTCTTTTTAACAGATCCTCTTCGTCACGGTTGTATCCATAACCGACTCTGTAAACAAGGCGGGTTCTGTCCCGGTTGGCTAGCATTATTAATCCGCGATCAAAATCCAATCGCTTTTCAAATGTTTCCATTGTGAATTTAAGCAGTTTATCAATGTTAAGGATATTGGAGGATGCCTGACCGATTTCCTGAACAAGCATTGAATTGTTATATCTTGCATTGATTTCATCAAGAAGATTACTCGCCGTATCACCATGATTTTTAAAAGTCTTCGCCAATTCATCTTTTTCCAGATAAGCCTGATATAAAGTTATGCCCATGGCAGCAAGGATCACGGAGAGGATGCCTGTGACGCTGTAATTGCGCGGAAGGGCGTAAAAAATGAACAGACAGATGATTAAACTCAGTACGTAACTATAATTGGCAATTCTTTTCCAGATAAATGACGGCGTTGTCTTCCATGTTATATTGTAAATGCAACGGTCCCCATGATTAATATGCATGCAGGTTGTATGTTCAATTTTGGCCAGTTCATTCGTGAATAGTTTTGCGATACCCTCAAATGTTCCCAATCTGTTTTCGCACTGATAAGGCTTTTCTCTAACGCCTAAATTCTGAATAGCAGTAACTTCAGCCTGATTAGTCCCAATCTTCCTAGTTTCAAGAGATGAACCTCGGCTCATATGGGGATAGAGTTTTCCTAAGACAGTATAGGCTGCGGATGGTGTCATGAATCCTAAAGTATATTGTGATACATTTCCTGCCGCTTTAGAAAAAGGCGCATATTGCCCGGCCTTTCTAGCTATATCGGAATCTCCTGAAGTTTCCACAAGGATTTCATAAAACCGGTCAACCTGTGTTTGAGTAAGCCAGTGTCCTTCATCCTCAAGCTGATAGGTAGTAATTCCGGCGTAATCCAGAATTGGCATCATATCAAGCTGCGGATGATATTTGCTAATATATTCGGCAAAGCTCTTTATTATTCTTGTATTATATAGGGGCTTATCTTCCATTTTTATTCATTGAAGCTCCCAGTCGCAGAACGGACGGGTAATGCGCTCACTGTTTCGGTTTAATATGTTCTGATTTCAGTCAAACTGCATACGAAATTTTCCCTGCACATAATCCATGAATTGATTCGAATAACGCATATCCGTGATCCAAAGCTGATATTGCTTTTTATAAACAATTCCGGCTGATTTGATACCGGAAGAAGGATAAAGGAGGAGAGTAACTTTGTCAAGGTTATACACTCTACCCAGTTTTGATACAGCAAGCGTAAGCAGTTCCGAAGGCAGCCCCGCAGAATCAATGATAAGAACCTTTATGCAATTTAAGAGATTCGACATATTTATCGCCAGGTCCGACTGATCAACTATAAAAACGGCCTTAAGTTGATCTTGGTAAATCAGAGAATAAATCCTCCACTTTCTCAAAAACCCTAGGCATTCGAAAACTTTCTCCAAAGACTCATCACCAGAAACAGACTCTCCAAAACGCAGGATATTAAGTAACAGACCGCCCGAGTTGTGCTTGTAAAATTGTGTCAACTCCCATAAATCGACAGGGATGCTCTCTCTTAAAAGCCATCCCTCGGGAAGGCATTCTTCAGGGGATGTGACGGGCAGTGTCAGATATGAAAAAAGATCAAGCGAGCAGGCCTGAGGATTGTTAAAATCTCTTGCGAATCCTCCAAAGACACGGTCAGGAAATTTATTTTCAGGACGGAAGTAACAGATAACATAATCCATCTTCGCTGAAGATAATTGACACATGCCATGTAAAAAAATCATCATCTGCCGCAATACGGTAAAACCGGCAAGCTTATTATTTTCCATTGATCTTGCTGCATGATGCTGAATTAGCCATGTCCTTTCATAGGCCCTGACCATTGACATGTGCCCGTAAATCCGTCCGTTTTTTTCATAGGTAATATGCCTGGCAATCTCAGGATTTTCCTGATATAACTTCCGGTAAGTTTTTATAAAATTTTCGCGATGAGCCACGCAAAAACCATACTTCTCGGGATATATGAATCCTGTCTTAAAAAAGAATTCCCAAAGAGAATCCATATCAACTTCCGTGGAGACGGAAATATGAGGGTCTGAATTGATGCCTGTAATATGGTTTATGCGACTGTATGAATGGATATCCATATCCAGAATGGCTATCCCGTAACGTATATTGTTCTCTTCCATTTGTCTGTAAATAATCTGTACAGTACACTTTGCAATTGAGATTCCGGCAAGAAGAATGGAAAGATCAGGAATTATTATGCCAGGCATTAATATATCATCATCAGGTTTGTCATTTATGGAAAAGCCAGTTGTTGAAATATCAAAAATATCTCTGTGGATTTTTTTCTTTAGAAAAGGATGTTCAAATACGGCGGCCAGCGGTGGTATAATGTGCTGCCGGGGATTACGTATTTTTTTTGCCAGGAAACGGCTGATATGACCGCTTTCCGCAGCAAATACTATTTCTTTTGATATATTTAGGGACTCCTGCAGGCGTAAGCATTTACAGAACTCTGAATAGATTATTTTCTCATTGGAAAAGAGGCGAACTGATGCCGGAACATCTGGATTGAACCAGTTATTGTGTTTAAATACTTCCGAGTCTGCCCTGATTCGGAATGCACCGGAACTGAAATCTACCAATTCACCACTTGCAGCAAAATCGCTTTGCATCAATTCGGCTGAAACACCCCTACAGGAATATCTCTGTATCTGGCGTTGATTCAGGACAAAGCTTTTCTCCGGTAACCCTATAGTGAAGCTGCTTTTACAACCGTTTAAAATGTTGATTGGAGAAACAATAACTGATTGACTGTTTATAATGACCAGATGAAGGGCTTGATACGATTCCAGTTTGTATTGAAAATATGATCCGTCCCACTTGCAGGTCAGTTGATTGTCGAGACAGGGTTCGGGATGAGCTTTCGCAAGAAGCTTGTCCTGATAGACCGGGTGCTGTAAGAGAACAAAAAGAGGGCAACCTGTGAAATGGAGATAATTGACGGTATTGATCAGCTCCGCCTGATCCAGAGTCTTTGCCTCTTCGAAGCTTTTAATCAGGTCTTCATGCTGAAAAAAACGCGGAGGAGCCGAATTATTCGGCTCAAAGAGGTTATTCCTTGTTTCAGGATCCATGTCCAGACTTCTCCACTCTCATTTAACCTGCAAAGAGCTTAGTTATTGGTTAAATGAATATATAAACAAGGCGCTTGTGTGTCAAGAAAAATTAACCACAATATATCGTGGTTATTGCTGAAAAAGATAGCCTGGAGTGGGGCTAGAATATTAAAATTTTATGGGATAATTACAGGCAGCAAATCATTTGCTGCACAATCTGTTGTTAAAGTGTTAACATAAACCACTATATGATGTATGTATCTGTAATTATATATAAATTATATAAATATTTATTGACATATGTTGAATAAAATGTAATGTCAGACAACAATTATTTATTAATAATAAGAGAATGACTCATGATTCGTGATGCTCAATTTGTTAAAAAATCAGGAGGGTGTCCAGTTATCACTTTAAGTATTTAATGAAGGTGTCCTTTATTACATGGGGATATTATGAGATCAAGCAAAGCATTAACAGAACGCTTTGAAGAAAATAAATATGAACATAGCTACATGAATGAAAAGCTTGATTCCGTTTTAAAAAATGGAAAAGGCTCCGGGAGCAGGATTGATTCGGAACTGGAAAATATCAAGGCTTTTCTATTCAAATCCTCTGATGCATATCTTATGGAAAGCAAAGAGGAAACATTTCGGCTGGAGATCAAGACAGACCCTGAATCAGTCAGGCAACAGGCCCTGTGGTGTGGAGCAAAACCTGGCATGAGGGTCCTTGATGTAGGATGTGGTCCCGGGAAAACCACGTCTATTCTTTATGAAATGGTACAACCGGGAGGAAGCGCTGTCGGTGTCGATTTGTCTCCGGATCGCATCTCTCATGCAAAGAATCATTATTGCCGGCAACCCGGAATTGATTTTGCAGTCTGTAATTTAAAGGAGCCGTTATCGGGTATCGGTCAGTTTGATCTTGTCTGGGTCCGGTTCGTCCTAGAATATTTCCGGGAAGAAAGTTATGATATTGTAAAAAATTTGTGTGGGGCTCTGAAACCGGGAGGTTATCTCTGTTTACTCGATCTTGACTACAATTGCCTCAGCCACCATGAACTGCCTCCGATGATTCAAAATCTCCTGCCAAAACTCATAAACCGGCTGGAGGAAGAATGCAACTTTGATGCATATGCGGGTCGCAAGTTGTATTCATATTTGTTTGATCATGGATTTAATAATATCCAGGTTAATCTTATGGCGCATCACCTTTTTTTTGGTTCAATAAAGGAGAAAGATTTTTTCAACTGGATGAAAAAGCTCGAAATTATCGTAAAAAGATTTGAGGATTTATTCAATGATTATCCCGGCGGATGTGAGGCTTTTAACAATGATTTCAGGAGTTTTTTAACTGACCCGCGGCGTTTTACATATACTCCCCTGATTTTGTGCAAAGGAATGAAACCTCTTTAAAACATATTCAACGCATACAATATTTCCTTGCGGACCAACCTATCGCTTCGGGGAAGAATATCATCCAAGGCATTTTTAGCTTTTGGGCTGCCTATACGTCCAAGCGCCCATGAAATCATTCCAAGTACCCTATCATCATTGTTATTATAAAATCCTGTCAGAAGATCCTGAATATATTCATCATCACGGCTATTACCCATGGCTCTTGCAACATTCATTTTCCACCGCCATATATCATTGTCGGACATGTAGAACATATGAGGCCATACCTTGCTGTTAAAGTAGGGCTTATCCATGTGCAGCAGCTTATCAAGTCTAAAGTCGCCTGCGATTGAATCGACTTTCCTGTTGAGAGGAAGTTCTTTTTTTAACCATGGAGCGTTCCTTGGGCAGACATTCTGACAATGATCGCAGCCGTATATCCATAATCCCATAGGCTCGCGAAGCTCTACCGGTGTGATTCCTTCACCGTAATAGGTCAGGAAAGATATGCATCTTGAGGGATCAATTTTACGGGGTCCTTTTAACGCGCCGGTAGGACAAGCTATAATGCATGAGTTTTTACACCAGTCCGGGCATCCAACGGAAAGTGTCGGCTCATCGGGTTCAAATTCCTTGTCAACAACTACAGCTATCGGCAAAACCCATGAACCTTTTCGGACGGTCTTGTTTGAATAAAACAGACAGTTCTTCCCGAAGGATCCCATTCCGGCCCTAGCAGCTGCAAGCCTGTGCGGAAGGTTAAAAGGAACCTTCGAATTGATGCCGTTATCTCTGAGAAATGAGCGGAACGATTTAATCCTTTTTGATAATCCGTCCTTTGTTACCCTGTCATCGTCAAGGTAACACCGGCCAAAGTGATTTTCCATCGATCTGGGAAATGCTTCTTTAAAATATACTTCCATTAAAACGATAATCGATTTTGCCTCAGGAAGTACAGATTTAGGATCGGTGCCTGCAATAAGATCGAGCCCAAGTTTGAACAGCGGTTCATAATATTTTTGTCTTTCTGTCAGCAGTTTCTTCTGGGAGTCAAAAGGTTCAGCAGTGGTAAAGCCGATATCTCCGAAACCGTACTCATAAGCTTTTTCAACAAGTTCATTTTTGCTGACCATTTTTCGTCCTAACCCGGCAAAACCGGAAGCAATGTTAATAATAATCATAATAATGATAGAAAATCATTACTCTATTATTTATCAATCGTCAATTTTGATTACTGGTAGAAGGCCATATTCTCGACAGCAAAGTAAAAAGCTCATTATGCAAGGCGCGCAAATCTTGAGGAATGAAGCGTACATAATAAGTACGCTGTAATGACGAAAGATGAAGCGCAACACAGCAGAATGACTTTTTACAAAGCTGTCCGTCAATTTTATTTGGTGAGTAAAAGATCTTATGCTAACATGACAGGCAAATATCGGAGGTTTGAAAGATGATTTTTATAAAACGATTTATTGCTATAATAATTCCGGTTTTCCTGCTTTTTGCCCTGACCTGCCATGCCGCAGAGAGTCTTCCCGATCCGCGCGCGATTTTACTGAAACATTATGAAGCGATCGGGGGCTTGGAAAAACTCAAAAAAATAAAATCCGGTTATATTGAAGGACGAATTACATTTGACGGGCTTGATGGCACATTCAGGCAGTGGGAAGAGATCCCGCTGAAATATCGTCTTGAAGAAGACTACGGGGTTATAAAACAGATTTTTGGCGATGATGGAAGGCAAAGCTGGACTGTTGATCCAAACGGGAAGGTCCAGATACAGAAAGATAATGATACTCTTAAACGAAGAAAAATTAAAGCTCTGCTTGAAGTTTATGACCATATTAACTCTGATTCAATGAACTTTATTTTTACATATGAAGGGGAGAAAAAAGCAGGAAAAGTTGACTGCCATGTTGTTAAAATGGCAAATATCATAAACGAAGACCGCACATTCTTTTTCATAAATAAAGAGAATTATTTACTTGTGAAGGCAATACTCAAACAACCTGATGTTGAAATTCATACTCTTTTTTCTGATTACCGTGAAATAGACGGGATAATTCATCCGTTTCATGAAGAGACTGAAATTCTTCCAAGGGAAAAGAAAGAAACACTGCAGCTTATAAAATATGACTTTAATGTGAAAATTGACCGGGCTCTCTTTGAGCTTCCTCAAAACGATATTGAAGATTTTGCGTTTCTAAAAGGAGAGAATTCAGAGAATGTCCCATTTACCTTTATCGAGAACAGTATTTATATTCCTGTGATGATAAATTCTGAAACAAGGTTGTGGCTGTTTGATAATGGTGCAAGCATGTCAATTATTGATGCCGAGTATGCTTCCGTCCTTGGACTTAAACCGGAAGGTGAAATCAAGGGGTTTGGCATTGCAAGTGTTTTTGATTTCTCGTTTGTTACCTTGCCCTCATATCAGGTTCAGGGCATACAGTTTAATCCTCAGAAGATTTTTTGCTTTAAAGGTCTTTCAGACAGATTTTACGATTCAGATATTGTTGGCGTACTTGGACATGATTTTGTGTCAAGATTTGTCACAAAAATAGATTATGCCTCAAGGACGTTATCTTTTTATCATCCGGAGAAATTCAAATATACAGGAGAGGGGAGGATAATTGATGCTCCGTTAAGGAATAAAATATTCAATGTGCCTGCCGTTGTGGATGGAAAACATGCAGGGAAATGGGCGCTTGATCTTGGTGCCTTTGATGTTGCTTTTCATTATCCTTATGCTGAAGAAAATAATCTGTTTAATTTGAAGGGCGTTGACAGGTTAAGCGCTGACCTGGGAGGACAGCACAGGGAAAGAACGGTACGGTTTAAATCTATCGAGGTGGGCGGCTTTACTGTTTTATATCCTCTGATAAACATACCTATAGACAAAGGCAAAGGGTCAAACGTAAGCAAAGAAATTATCGGGAATATCGGAAATTCTCTGCTTCGCCATTTTACAGTCTATCTTGATTACAAAAGACAGCAGGTGATAATTGAAAAAGGAAATGATTTCGATCGCAGATTTCCGGAAGATAAAAGCGGAATGCTGATCGGTAAAACCGGAGATGGTCATCCTGAAGTTGTCTTTGTCGCGCCAGGAACTCCGGGCGATAAGGCGGGTTTTCTGGCAGGAGATATAATAAGAAGCATTAACAAAACGGATGCAGTTTCTTTCGGAGGAATTGTCGGAATCCGGAATCTATTTCTCGAAGAAGCCGGGAAAGAGTACAATATCGAAGTGATAAGGGCAGGTTCAAAACATGAAGTTAAGCTTGTTCTTGAGAACTTGTTCGAACAAATGTGAAGATGATTACAAAAGAT
The DNA here is from genome assembly GCA_046485065.1 of Desulfobacterales bacterium. Taxonomy (GTDB): domain Bacteria; phylum Desulfobacterota; class Desulfobacteria; order Desulfobacterales; family RPRI01; genus RPRI01. Next base: position 50,753 of record JAWOHP010000086.1, read on the forward strand.
CTCTCCTGATAAGCCTAAATTGTGGGAGAAGTCATATTTGTTATACAAAATCCAGAGTCAGTTATGAAAGCATCTACTTGCTTTCGAATATGGCGGCGCCTTTCCAGTCATCGGGCGGAGGGGAGAACCTGAATTTTTTGATTCTTTCCAGATAGAGGCCGGACGGCCCGTCAGAGGGGTTAAGTTCAAGCGTTTTTTTGAATAATTCTTCGCCTTTTTCCCATTTTCTGCTTCTGTATGCAAAAAGTCCTTCATGAAAGATATTGAGTGACTCAACTATCCGTGTATCGGCATTTTGGGCATAACCCGCCACCTCAAATATGGTGACAAAATTTTCCTTTCCTTTTACCCGTACAATATCCAGTTCTCTTACCAGGAATTTATTTCCGAAACCTTTAACGGTAAATTCGCAGGCTATAATATTTGTGCCGTAAATTTTGTTTAAACCTTCAAGACGTGACGCAAGGTTGACCGCATCTCCGATAATAGTGTAATCCATGAATTCATTGCTGCCAAGATTCCCAATGGTTACTGTGCCTGTATTGAGACCTATTCCGAGGTTCAATTTATCCATACCTCTAACGTACAAATGTTTCAAATTTTTTAACGCAATCATCATATCAAGGGATGCTTCAGCCGCCTTGATTGAATGATCCGGGAAATAGACCGGGGCACCAAAAAAGGCCATTATCGCATCGCCCATAAGCTTGTCGAGGGTTCCTTTGTGTTTGAAAACAACCGGGATCATGGCATCGAAGTAAATGTTCAGCAAGCGGCTTGTGTCTTCTGCTCCAAGCTCTTCAGACAGGGTTGTAAAACCTCTTAAATCCGAAAAGAGAATCGATACCTCCTGCGTATGGCCCTTAAGGGTCGCTTCAATGTCGCCCTTTATGAGATTATCCACAACACCGGGCGAAACATAATGTCCGAATAGTCCCGTGACAAAAGCGGTTCTCTTTTTGTCGAAGTGCTTCTGAACCATTATTCCTGCAATAAACTGGAGAGTAATGATCCCTATGAATGGAGAGACATCGATCCAGAGAAGCTTTTTTAGAAAGATGAGATGGGAAAAGAAAATGACTGATGCGATGCTTAAGCACAAAAGAGCAGCTTCTCCCGCGAATCCTATCGCCGGGATGTAAAAAACAAGCCCTGCCAGCCCAGCGATAATCGTGAAAAGGAGTACCTTGCTTCCCGAGATCTTTTTTATGAATTCGCCGCTTAAAATTGTTTCAAGAGCGTACGCATGGCATGATATTCCGGGATCTTTAACGCCCAGAACCTCATCAACTACGGACCCGAATTTTTCTTTGTAGTTTTTAGGAGGGCTCTGGAACCTTGTGAAGGGAGTGCTGAAGAAATCCTTTTGTGCCGCAAGGCTGCTTCCCAACAGTATGATTTTATTTTTAACTTTATTGCCTGAAAAACGGTTCATGACAACATCGGCGTAGGGGATCGGCTGGAATAAGGTATAATTACCCTTATAGTTTATTATAAGTTCCGGATAAGGAAGTTTTAATTTCTTATCATTCTGAGATCCGATCTGAAAATAGTCTTTTTCAGAAAAATCGAGGGAAAAGTCTATGTTATAAAAGGATCTTGCCAGTTCCAGGGAGAAAGCCGGAGATAACTGCAGGTTCCCGTCCGGAAGTGGCTTTGCATTTAAGAATCGTATTTTTCTTAATATTTCATCTTCATCAAGGGGCACGTCGATATAACCATCCCCTATCATTCCTTCTTCGAACAGGGGAAGTGGTGGTATCTCCCCGGCATGGGATGCTGAAACTCTTGCAAGCACCACATTGTTGGACTCCTTTATTGCTTTGGCGAGAAACAGATCCGCTTCCGGATCAAGATCAGGATGTGACAGAACCATATCGAGGCCAATAATCTCTGCGCCTGCATTGCTAAGATTCCGAATGGCTGTTCCAAGCTGGTGCCTTGACCACGTTCCTTTGTGTCTATTAAGCTCAGCGCCGCTTTTTTCATCCATTAAAACAAGAACTATCTTGTCTGATATTATTTGAGTTCCCCGCCATTTTATATGAAGATCATATATATAGTTATCGCTTATTCTAAAAAGGCCGTAACTGTAAGAAAAAGCTATGCCCAAGGCAACTATGCCGGTTAAAAGAAGCGAATAAAATATCTGGATGCGATGTAGTCGTTTAGCGGATACCATCTGATGCTTTTGCCAACAATCTTTCTATTTTTCCTTCAACACCACCGATTGGGCTTGAAACAATAACTATTACACGGCATTGTTTCAGTATCCGGGATGAAGCATCTTCCGATTTTAACTGCCTCGTGTCTGTATCGCTGATTAGAAGGTTTGTATTCATAAGCCCCTGCGCCTCTTTTACGTCTTTTACAATATAATTTTTCCGCCTGGTTCTTTTTTCGTTATCACCTGCGATAGCTTCATCTGTAAGAAACGAAAATCCGGCTTCAGCAAGGACCCGGTCAATAGATTCTATTTGGGATGTTAAACCTTCTTTGGGTTCATCCGAAACAACATATCGTGCCATGCCTCTTTTAATGAGAGCCGGTTCATCGACTTTGTTTGATTCATAAAGTATTTCACCTGATTCACTGATTATTTTGGGGAAAATAGCTGGCTTGGCCTGAACTTTTTTGGGAAGATTACGGGCGTCAAGTACAAGCCATGGTTTTTCTTCATCATCCGAGACCGATTCATCGGAAGGTTTAGGAAGGTTAAGCCAATCCAGCGGGACAGTTTTTAACTTTGTTATAAGCATAGATGTCAATCCTTCAACGCCTGTAATAGGAGCGCTCAATGTAACTTCATAGTATGGTTGTTTGACATCTTTTATGAATTCCGTTTTATGCAGCTTATAACGAACCAGCGCTTTCAGCTCAATTACCACACGGTCTTTCCCGAGAGCTTCGAGTGTACGCCGGTCATCAAGCCGGACTCCTGCGGCAACTTTCAGGATATTTCCGGCAGCTACCACCTGCGCTGCCCTGAGAGCAATGCTTTGTGAATTTTTATTTAAATGGAGATATCCTCTTCCTATGCCGTATATAGTTCCGCTCTCCCAGTCTATATTTCCATAGGCATGTTTTTCAATAAATGGGAAAAACCTGTCATCTTCTATGCTCGAGGAAAAAACCGGAAGGAAAAGAATAAAAATAATGACGCTTGCTATGGTTTTCCACCTGGATGTCCTGTCTGATTTGAACCGAAACAGCGAGTGCATTCCCCGTCCGCTCTGCGGCGGGGTTAGCGAGCGAATTAAAAACGGATAATATTCCTTACGGTCGAAGATTCCCTGTCCACTTGCGGCGGGGATCTTCAAATTTGAGTTCTGTTTCATAAACTCTCGCCTCCATAATTGACAGTAAGAAGATGAACAGCAAGAAACATTATGCAGGATTCATAACATATTCTTAATTCACACTTCAAACCTTTTTGAGCATATTGGAAAACATATCATTATCTCCTATTATTAATGTGACTTTTGATACAAATATTTTGAGATATTTGCACTTGATAAAATTCGGATGCGAGTGTAAAAAGACAAAAAATGATTTTATCGGAAAGAGATAAAAATACTTAAATGTATCTAAAGAATATTATTAACATAATTGTGCTGGTAACTGTTTCATTATTGTATGGCTGCGGAGGGGGGAGCGTTTCAACAAAGGCTGAAATAAAGCAGGAAACAGAAAAAAATATCGGGGCAATACCTTTTACCGGAGGATATCTTGCCGCAAGTCCAGAAGCAAAAAAGTCACCGAGTAAACTTGGATTCTGGTATTTGAGAACAGGTCGGGTTGACAAGGCCGTTGCAGAGTTTGAGGCCGATTTAAAAAAGGAACCGGGTGATCCATTCTCAATATACTATCTTGGACTTGCGTATCTGAATAAAGAGGATTTTGAAAAAACAATACAGATCTGGCAGGGTTACAGAAACAGCACTCAACCCCTTGTTGAACAGGAAATCAGGCGCCAGCTTACATTGCTCCAGATTGCTTACAGCCACAAAGCGGCCGTAAATGCTATAGCCGAAGAAAAAAAACTTGGAGCGTTGAAACCGGATTCAAATACCGTTGCAGTCTGTTATTACCAGGACCTTTCACCGGACAAGAGTCTCCG
>JAWOHP010000083.1:0-7680 GCA_046485065.1 Desulfobacterales bacterium
TCAGCGAGCAGGTTGAAAAGCAGTACAAGAGTCTCAATCGTAATCTTGATTATGCCTGGGTAGACCGTATGGAGAAATTCCAGGTCTCGCCTGAGCAGATGCAGGCCTTTCTGAAACAAGGTGGGGTTGTACCCGCGAAAGAAGGTGCGCAATGAAAGCAAAACCAATTCTTCTTTTAATTGCTTTAGTTAGCCTTGTATCCTGTCAGACAATGGAGTCTGCAACCTCCATTGCTACCACGATCGGTCAGAGCGCTGGGGTGGTCAGCAGTTCCCAGGCTGAATCGATACAGAAAACAGCCAGAGCTGTTTCGCGCAGCGCAGAGGAATTCACTCCGGAGCAGGAATACTATATCGGCCGCTCCGTAGGGGCTGTTGTTCTGTCAAAATATCCGGCCTATGGAGACGGCAAGGTCAATCAGTATCTGAACATAATCGGCCAGATGCTGGCCCAGGCTTCGGACCTGCCGGGAATCTTCGGGGGCTACCATTTTCTCGTTCTTAATTCTAATGAAATCAACGCCTTCGCCACTCCGAGTGGTCTTGTCTTCGTGACGCGCGGTCTACTGCGCTGCTGTAAAAATGAGGATGCTCTCGCGGCGGTCCTAGCCCATGAGATCAGTCATATAGAACTCAGGCACGGTATGCAGGCCATCAAAAAGGCACGGATAACCGAGGCGTTGACCACCATTGCTGCTGAGGGGGCGAAAACTTTCGGATCAAAAGAAGTAGCCGCTCTCACCGAGACATTCGGTGGTACTATTACTGACATCACCAATACGATGATCGAAAAAGGCTACTCCCGGTCTTCCGAATACGAGGCGGATCTGAAGGCCGTGAAGCTTCTACGGCGGGTCGGTTATGACCCTAACGGCCTTGTGGAGATGCTTACGGCAATGAAGAAAAATCTGAAGGCGGGCGGTCTCGATTTTGCCAAGACCCATCCGTCACCGGAAAACCGGATCGAAGAAATTCAAAAGGATGGTTTAAAGTACGCGACGGTCAAAGCACCGACAACCCGCAAGCAAAGGTTCCAGCAGATGCTTGGAAAAATATAGCGATGAACATTGCGTCACCTCCGGTGAAGAAACTTTTGCTGGGAATAGTAGCTGGTCTGATCGGTTTTGCGATGGCACTCTTACTCTGGCTTCCGGGGTGGCTCGATACCTGGGAGGGGAAAACCTGGGATTGGCGGGTCAACCTCCTGGCAAGGCCTGGGAAGGCCACCGACGCGATCCGTCTGATCCTCCTGGATCAGAACAGCCTCGACTGGGGAAAGAGGGAGAATGCGCTCGGCTGGCCATGGCCCCGTGAGATATATACTGTCATCCTCGATTTCTGCCGCCGCCATGGGGCTAAGGCCGTAATCTTCGACGTCCTGTTTACGGAACCCTCTACATATGGCGTTGCGGATGATCAAACACTGGGTGAGGCGATCAGGAACGGTCCCCCTTTTGTCGGGGCAATATTCCTGAGCGATTCTGATGGGTTGGAACGGACGTGGCCTGCCTCCATCCCGGGGCCGAAGTTCAAGATTGACGATCAGATCCCTTGGCTTATGGAGAGAAGTGTTGGAGGAGGCAGCGCCCTGGGGGGGACATTCCCTGTTTCGGACGTTGCCCTTAACAGCACGGTCTTAGCCGACACCCACCTCAACCCTGACCCCGATAATGTCTATCGCCGGATGAGGCTATTCAGCGTCTTCGACGGGAAAATAGTGCCGTCGCCGTCGCTGGGCGCTTATCTGGCGGCCTTCCCGGACACGCCGCTGCATGTTGCAACCGGCGTTTTTGCCGTGGGTAAGAATCTAATTCCTGTCGATGAGAGGGGAAACACGATTCTAAACTTCCGTGGGCCCTCTGGTACGCACAAGGCATACAGCGCTGCGGCCGTAATCCAGAGCGAACTTCGCCTCCGGAACGAAGAGTCGCCGATCATTCAGGGGACGGATCTCTTCCGCGACAGATATGTCTTTTTCGGGTTTTCCGCGCCAGGGCTCTACGATCTCCGTCCGACACCCACCTCCGGCGTTTATCCGGGCGTCGAGGTTCACGCGACGTCGCTGGACAACCTCCTTTCCGGCGACTTCCTCCGACCAGCGCCGAAGGTATTACTCCTGATCATGACATTCTTTTTGACCCTCTTTGCCGGGATCGGGACTGCGCGGGCCACCGGGATAGCGAGGAGCCTTCTAATTAACGGGTTCTTCCTTATACTCCCTTTTTTCATGGCCGGGGCTGCCTACCGCACCGGGTTATGGCTACCGCTTGTCATTCAGGAGATTGCGGTCGCCGTTACACTCTTTTGCGCCGGTGTGATCTACTACACGACCGAAGGGAGACAGAAGCTCTTTATCAAGAACGCCTTCAAGCAATACCTTAGTCCGGCGGTTATCGAAGAGCTCATCCAGCATCCGGATCGTCTGAAGCTTGGTGGCGAAAGGCGCCTGCTCTCCATCTTCTTCTCGGATCTCGAGGGATTTACGGGAATCTCAGAGGGACTGGACCCTGAGGCTTTAACGAACCTCCTTAACGAATATCTGTCGGCGATGACCGACATCATCCATGAAGAGGGGGGGACGGTCGACAAGTACGAAGGGGATGCCATCATCGCTTTCTGGAATGCCCCCCTTCCTCAAGCCAATCATGCCGAACGATGTGTCCGGGCGGCCCTGAGCTGTCAGGCAAAGCTGGCCATGATGCGGCCGGCACTCCGCGAGCGAGTAGGGAAGGATCTCCGGATGCGGATAGGTATCAACAGCGGCCCTGCGGTGGTCGGAAACATGGGTTCCCACACCCGGTTCGACTATACGATGCTCGGAGATGCCGTGAATCTTGCCGCCCGTCTGGAGGGTATCAACAAGCAGTTCGGAACTTACACTGTCATATCGCAGGCCACATTGGAACTCCTGAACGGGAGCATACCCGTGCGCGAACTCGCACGTGTCTCGGTAGTGGGTCGCAAGGAGGCCGTGACGATCTTTGAACCGATGGTTTCAGCGGAGTTTGCTGCCAGGGAGGACGATCTCCGGATCTTCGCCGGCGGACTGGAAGAATTCTATCAGGGCCGGTTCACCGACGCAGAGGCAATCTTCGCAACCCTGGCAGACAGAGACCCCGCAGCATGCGCATATATAAAGAAGTGCCGCTCGCTGATAAAAGAGCAGCCCGAATCATGGAACGGCGTTTGGGTCGTCACGACCAAGTGACGGTTTTGATTTTGGTACATCGTACTTCGAAATTCGAAATTCTATGTGCGATATTTTATATTCTAATGAATAGCTCAAAAGGACCATTTCCGGATGGAAACTAAATAATTATTGAAATAACGGAAACAGACCTGTATTCTTAACATCATATAAAAATAACCTGTTATAACTTATGAGAGTCAGGAGGATATGAAAACCGCATTAATTACAGGAATTACAGGGCAGGACGGAGGTTATCTTGCAGAACTGCTCTTAGGCAAGGGATATATTGTCCACGGGATCAAGCGGAGGGCATCTTCATTTAACACCCAACGTGTTGACCATCTGTATAAGGATCCACATGAGCAAGATGTGAGATTTTTCATGCATTACGGCGATATGACTGATGCTACAAATCTTATTAGGATAATCCAGGAGATCCGGCCCGATGAAATATATAATCTTGCGGCTCAGAGCCATGTCCAGGTATCTTTCGAATCTCCTGAATATACGGCAAACACTGATGCTCTCGGCACACTAAGGATTCTTGAGGCCATAAGAATTCTCGGTCTTGAAAAGAAAACACGTTTTTATCAGGCCTCAACCAGTGAGCTGTATGGTAAAGTACGGGAGATTCCTCAATCGGAGCGCACCCCATTTTATCCCCGCTCTCCTTACGCATGCGCAAAACTATACGCCTACTGGTGTACGGTAAATTACAGGGAAGCATATGGCATGTTTGCGTGCAACGGCATACTTTTCAACCATGAGTCCCCCCAAAGGGGCGAAACGTTCGTTTCGCGTAAAATAACGAGGGCTGCCGCCCGAATTGCTCTTGGCCTTGAAAAGAACATCTATCTGGGAAATCTGAATGCGCTTCGTGACTGGGGTGATGCGAGAGATTTCGTCCGGGCTCAATGGCTGATCCTGCAGCAGAAGAAACCTGATGATTACGTTATAGCAACCGGGGTTCAGCATTCGGTGAGGGAGCTTTGTGAGTGCGCTTTCGGGGAAGTTGGAATAAGGATAAAGTGGAAGGGAAGCAATAAAAAAGAAAAGGGCATTATTGCGGATTACGAACCGATGATTGATGCCGGAAGAAAAGAATTAAATTTTCCCGCAAACAGGCTTCGGAAAGGACAGGCGGTTGTTCTGGTTGATCCCCGTTATTTCAGGCCAACCGAGGTTGATACACTTCTGGGAGATCCTTCGAAGGCAAAAAAAGAATTGGGCTGGACTCCTGAAATCTCCTTTAAGGAAATGATAAAGGAGATGGTTGCAAATGATTGCAGAGAGGCCGTGCGGGAATATATATGCATGAGAAACGGTTTTGACACTCCTTCCTCATTTGAAGCGAATATGTGAAATCAGTGAATAGTGAAAAGCAATAGTAGGATTCAAGGGTTCAATCAACCAGAAACCCTGCCGCAATGAAGGCGGGCCTTTGGCAGAAACCAGATATCAGATGGAAAAGAATTCAAGAATATATATTGCAGGCCATAAAGGTCTTGTGGGTTCCGCTCTTGTCAGGAGGCTTGCAAGTGATGGCTTCTCAAACCTGATTTTGCGAAGCCATTCCGAACTCAACCTCGAGAGGCAGTCGGATGTCGAAAAATTTTTCGAAAGAGAGCGCCCCGAATATGTTTTTCTGGCTGCGGCAAAAGTCGGCGGAATTCATGCAAACAGTGCATATTCGGCCGAATTCATATACAGAAACCTTGCCATTCAGAACAATGTCATTCATTCGGCATGGAAAACAGGTGTAAAGCGGCTCATCTTTCTGGGTTCTTCATGCATCTACCCTAGAGATTGCCCCCAGCCGATGAAGGAAGAATATCTTCTTACTGGTCTGCTTGAAAGAACGAATGAGCCTTATGCAATTGCCAAGATTGCGGGTATAAAGATGTGCGAAGCGTACAACCGGCAGTATGGAACAAGCTTTCTTGCAGTGATGCCGACAAATCTTTACGGGCCGAACGATAATTTTGATCTCGAAAACAGTCATGTCCTGCCGGCTCTCATCCGGAAATTTCACCTTGCCCGTCTGGCGGCTTTGGGGAAAAAGAGAGAAATCGAAAAAGACGAAATGCTTTTCGGGACTGTTCCTCCTGAATTTAAAAAGGCAATAGATTCGCCTGATGAAGCATTTGTCACAATCTGGGGGACAGGAAAACCGTTTCGTGAATTTCTCCATGTTGATGATCTGGCGGATGCGTGCGTCTTTCTGATGAATCTTGAACAGGGATTATTCATTCCGCTTCTTACGGCCGTTTCGGCGCCTCTTGTTAATATCGGTTTCGGGAAAGAAATAAGCATAAAAGATCTGGCAGAACTTGTCAGAAAGATCGTCGGTTTCGAAGGAAAGCTTCTTTTCGATTCATCGAAGCCGGACGGAACCCCGAGAAAGCTTCTCGATGTTTCAAGAATGAAAGCTCTTGGATGGCAGCCCGCAATTACTCTTTCCGAAGGAATACGCAGCACGTACGAATTCTATTTAAAAAAGCTTTAATCCTTTCACGTAATTCCGGTCTTAAATTCAGTAATAGATTACTTATTGACTTTGTTTAAATGATATTGTAACGAGTCATTGAGCCAGAGGCGAATTATTATCATATAATCAATTATAATATTTTGATAATACAGCTAAAAAGCAGAATGAATCTTTACGAAACGCCAGCATTATTTAACAGATCAGATTATTAAAGGAGAAGAACCATGAGAAACTTGAAACGGTGTATCGGTCTATTTGTTGCGATTACATTTGTTCTTGCTTCAGGAATTTCTGTCCTTGCAAAAGATGATGTGAAAATCAATATCAACAAGGCGACTGTCAAGGAGCTTTCAAAGCTCAAGAAGGTTGGTCCTAAAGCTGCCGCGAAGATAATCGAATACAGGGAAAAAAACGGCCCTTTCAAAAATCCTGAAGATATTACGAAAGTGCCGGGGATCGGTAGTAAAATATTTGAAATGAACAAAGACATTATCATTACCGGCGACAAATCCTGATGTTCATGTAAAGTTCCTTATGTATAACGATAATAAATAATAAAACTAAAAATCTAAATTCTGGCGTCGTTTCAATTCTCTGCTTCAGGGTTTCCGCTTCCCGCTCTTTTTCCCCTGGAAAGCGGAAACCTTGTTCTTAGTAAACATCCACCCGCATAGCGTAGGGTTTGCTAAAAACAATAAAAATATTTATGAATAAATGGAGGATCCAATGATTATTCATACGAATAAAAATTATCCCGTCCTTTTATATGTACTTTTATTTTTCTTTTTATTTAACGCATACGGCTACTGCAAGGATGCAAAGCAGATTGATCTGAGATTTCTGTCTGACGATGCTTTTGCTGCAATAGAGACGAACAAAAAAGGCGAAAAGATTCGTCATTGCCCCCATCATGATTCAGAAGGCAAACTCGATAATGAACAGGTTATATACATGCTCGGTGTTTTTGATAAAGAAACCTGGATCGACATCAAAAACAGGGAAGCGGCGAAAAAGCACCTTGAGAAGCATTACGATAAATTCAAAAGCGAAATGATGAAGAAAGAACTGAAGGAGCCTTTGAATATTAATAACGCGAAACTTACCGAACTTGTGATGCTTCCGAATATCGGGCCTGTCGTAGCCGTTAAAATAGTTGAATACAGAAAAGCACATATGCGTTTTAAAGATATCGATGAAATAAAAAAAGTTGAAGGGATAGGACAGGGCACATTCAACGGCATACGCCATTATATCATGGCAGGAAATCCGTAAGAACAGTAAATAGTGAAAAGTGAATAGTAAAGTATTAAGTTTTAAGAAATTCAAAGGATTCGAGGATTTAAGAGGTCGAGGTGTCAACCTATTAAAAAAATTGTAAACCAGGAACCAGAGACCAAGCTACTCTTGTCTACTTCTTTTTAATACCTTTTTTATTCTTGACAATTTCCCCAGAATATGTTCAAAGCGTGAACACTTTAAATTCCAGTTTTTTAAAGCACTTCAACACTTATTTTTATGCATCCTGGTGAGTTTATCGTAGCCCTTATGTAACTCACGGGGCGGAGCTGTCAAATCATCTCATGTCTTTCTCATTTTCAAATAAACAGGAAGAGACCTTTGAAAAACGCCTAATTTTGTCCAAGTACAAGGAAGGCAAAAAAACTCAAGTTTTTGGTTTATAGTTCCTGGTTCTTGGTTAAAAGAGAAAAACCAGAAACGACAAACCAGAGACCAGAAACCGAATTTATATAGTAGTCGTGCAAAAGGGGGTGTTATGCAAAGGTCTCAGGAACAAATCAAGAAAACAATTAAGCCCATTCTCTGGGATTATCAGATTGATCCCTGCGATTTTTTTGATGTTGCGATTGGAAAGAAAATCCGAACAGGAAGCTTTGATCAGGCGAAAGCTTTGATTCGCATGTTTGAACGCCTTTCCTGGTATGACCTTGTGAACCTTCTTGGAATTGACGGATTGGCAGATCTGCTTACAAAGGAGATAATTT
>JAWOHP010000134.1:0-15098 GCA_046485065.1 Desulfobacterales bacterium
GCCTTGTCAGGAAAGGTTTATTTCTTCTCATCGTGTCATTTCTTCCGGTTTTTCTCCCTCCTGCCCTCCTCGCGCAGGACTTGCTGAAAACATATAAAACTCAATATACTAACATATCCTTTGCCGATGAAATAGATCTCCACACTTTTACAATAAATATCGGGACCGGCCTGAGCTTCATGAGCGACAATCCGGAAAAGAATCCCCTGCTTGTTAAAAACCGGGTGGACAAGATCGTGGAAACAGTATGCTCGATCCTCGATATGCACCCGCTGAAACTTCAATTCGGCATCACCCTTTACAAGACTGAGGCCGATATTGCCGCGGCCTACCGGAAAACGGGCAGGTTCAGTCACTCTCCGGTGGCGTTCTATTCTCATGGCAACCGCAGCATCGCCGTTGTGAGTGAGAAGATAAACGACCGCGTTCTTGCCCATGAGGTGGCACATGCGGTGCTTTGCATTTATTTCGGCGCACCTCCGCCTGCCCGCATGCAGGAAGTTCTCGCCCAGTATGTCGATAAACATTTATGGGATTAGCACCGCAGTGACCGTCCCTGCTTCTCTCATTTGCGCCCTCCACGATGCGGCATAGCTCCCCCCGGCGGCAACCAGATGGTTATGAGTTCCCGATTCGACTACCCTTCCCACGTCCATGACGTGTATTATATCGGCGTGCATCGCCGTGGTAAAGCGGTGGGTAATGATGAGTGTCGTGCGTCCCGCCGTCAGTCCCCGGAAACGGCCCAGCCATTCCGCCTCGGCCCAGGAATCCATGGCGCTCGTCGGCTCATCCAGCACAATCACGGAGGCGTCACGGAAAAATGCCCTAGCCAGGGCCAACCGCTGCCATTCGCCGACGCTCAGATCCGCACCTCCGAACCATTTTCCCAGCACCGTTTCATAATCCTGCGGCAGCCGCCTGATGATGGAGTCAACCCCCGCGGCCCGCGCCGCCGCCTCTATCCGCTCTCCGTCCGACGCCGCCGCCATAAACCCCAGCGCTATATTCTCCGCCGCCGTTGTGTGATATTGCAGCGGTTCCTGGAACAGCACCGTGATCTGCCGCCGTAATGCGGCCAGCTCCATTTCCCGCAAATCCGTTCCGTCCGTCATGATTTTCCCTTCCTGCGGATCATAAAAGCGGCACAGCAGCTTAATCAGGGTGCTCTTGCCCGAACCGTTCTGCCCGACGATGGCCGTCATCCGCCCCGCTGCAAGGAAAAGCGAAAAATCCGCCAGGGCCTTCCGTTCGCTCCCGGGATAGCTGAATGTCACACCTTCAAAACTGATGCCATGCCGGAGGGGAAAGGGCGCCGGAAGCGGATGCGGAGGATCTGCAATCCGGGGCTTAAGCGCCAGGAACTGAAAGAGATTGTTCAGAAAGAGCGTGCTGCGATAGATCTGCCCCGTGCTCTCCAGTAATGATCTGAGCAGCCCCTGCCCCTGCTGAAACGACTGGTAGCAGAGCACGAGATCGCCGAGCCGCACCAGGCCTTTCGTCGCCTTAAAGAGCATCCAGGCCATGCCGGCCAGGCCGCCGCACCACGCGATAAGGCCGGCCTTCAGCTCAGTTATAAGCTCCTCGCGCGCGAGCGCAAGGCGGCCGAATCTAAGCCGGGCGCGCAGCCTCTGAAAGGCGCCCTGGAAATGCGGCCCCAGGTCAAACAGGCGGACTTCCGCGGCGCTCTCCCTTTCTGTCAGCATCCAGTCATAGTAGTTGACCAGGCGTCCGTTTACGGTGTTTTTAACGCGCCACTGGTGCTCGCGCAAAACAAAGTTCCCGACGGCCCAGAGCCCCGGCAGGGCGCCTCCGATCAGCAGCAGCGGCAGCCACGCCCCGTATGCTGCAAGAAATGCGGCCAGGATGACGAGGGTCAGGCTGTTCTGCATGATGTTCCCGAGGTTCTCGAGGAGGGTCACCGGCCGGTGGACGGCTTCCACGCTCGCTAAGTACAGGAGATCGTACGAGTCTGGATGATCAAAGAAGGCCATGTCGAGGCTGAGAGCCTGGCGGTGGATCAGGGCCTTGATGTGGTCCTGCACCAGCTCAGCCTGGATGGTCCGCACCCAGGCAGCAAGGCTTGCCAGGAGCTGGGTCGCAATCCAGAGGATGCCGATGAGAGCGATGGGCGGCCACGCAGAGGCAAAGGCGCCTGTCACGTCGCTTGCCGCAGACGCGTCCGACAGGCGGTTCACCGCTATCCGGGTCAGGTAGACAAGCGCGGCCGGCGCAAGCCCCTGCAGCAGGAGAAGAACGCCCCAGGCTATCGTCCAGGCCCGCGCGGCGCTCCAGACCAGGCCGAGACCCCGGCCCATCAGGGGAAGGTTTGCAGCAAATTCACGCAGCACCTGTTTAATCATATTAGGCTCTTCTCCCAAATCCTCTCAACCTCTCCGATATCACTCAGAAGTTCTGAGAAGTTAAACCAAAACTCTCACTTTAACCTTTTCTGACTCAGGCAGTTTTTCCACTCGAATCCTTGAACCCTTGAATCCTCGAATCCTTATTGATTACCTGTTGAGTGCCTCGACATCGTTAATGAAAAAATGTGCCAGAACATCGTAAACAATGTGCTTTGACAATCGAATAGTCACCACGTGTTATTCTGTGAACACCAAATCAAATTCGGAGGTGTTCATGGGAGACAAAATAAAAAATCTTTCAGCAGGTGCATTGTCCCAGCAGTTTCCTTTACGACTCATACTTTGCAAGATATCGGAAATTTAAATGTCCTGGTCTGTCATAAACATGGAATAGGCCATAAACCATGCCATCTTAAGATACTCATATCCCAAATATTTCCAATCGGAAATTTTCAAGCGGCGTAAATCGGTATTGACCTTTTCAAACCGGGTCGGAGCAAAGACGATTCTTGAGGATTCCCCATCAAAAACCTTCTCCGTGATCACCTTGACGCGCCGCATGTGATACGGAGAACTGACAAAGATGGCGGATGTCAGGCCGTGTCGGGACATCATGCGTCTGGCCTCGATAACCTCGACATGCGTGCCTTCAAAACATGTATTCTTTTTGCGGCCGGCAATAACCGATTTCTTTTTTTTTGTTTTGATTACAGGCAAGCCTGAGAGTTGCGAAATCTTCTGGATTATCCCCAGGCCCGGGATGAGAATGTAGTCGGCATAACCTTCCGCAAGCAGCCAATTCGCTTCCGCAAGGCGCGCCTTTTGATCTTTTCCCAGAAACATGACAACCGCATCGGATTTTTCCGGCCTGTCGGAGTAAATGAGAAAATGGGGAGCGTATATCAGAAGGGCGGATATTGCGGCCAGAAAGAAAAATGTGATGAAAATTGTTCGGCGTTGTGAGGGCATAAATGAAAACAGTGAATAGTCGATAGTGAATAGTGAATAGAAAAAGTATTAAAAAACCGAATATAGAATATCGGGCCCGTTACACGGGTAAATCGGACATCGAAAAAAAGGCTGAAGGTTAAAAAAAGGGTTAAGGGAATTTTACTGTTTAAGGTACTTTTGCTCCCAGGCTGATATTTTTTCAAGGATTTCGGGAGGATTCTGACCTTTCTTTTTACCGTAGGGTTCAAATTGTACGCCCACCCTGTATTTATAGCTTTTTTCCGGATTAATTGCGGTCCATGCCACCTTTCCCTTAAAGATCACCGGGACCTCATCAGGAACTGTCAATATAAGCTCCACTTTGACGCCGTCATCGAAAGAGTCATCGCATAGAAAGCCAATGCCGCCCTTGCTCATATGGGTTACCGGATAGGAGTAATATGAATAATCGGATTTACGAAAGAGGGCATCTTTTCTGTACCGGACTGCCGCCCCGGTGATGACGAGTCTTTCACATTCCCTTTTTTCTATTCGTTTGGAAACCATTTTTTACTCTCCTTGTTCATTTCTGAGTTGCTCTTATCTCCATAAAAAGCTGCACCACCCGGGCGGCGTCGGGGATGTCGGGGGCTATCCCTTTTACCACTTCGGGATCTTTTGAAACCCTCCAGGCAATTTCAAGGGCGCTGTAAAGATAGCTCCGGGACAGCCAGGACAGATATCCGGGTGTCTGCCTTTCCATTATTTCGGCTTTCAGCTCCGATTCATGGATGATGTAGCTGTCGTCAATTCTTGCCAGCACCCTCGCCTGCTCAAGAGCATCTCCCTTTCTTCCGGAAAGAAGATAGTGCATCGCAAGGGCATATCGCAGCGGTGCATTCACGGGATAGGCTTCGGCGGCCCTTTTAAGTTCACGGTCCGCCAGCCGGGCATCTCCCCCTGCCCTGTCGTAAAGCTGACCGAGAGCCAGGTGGTAATCGGGGTTGGTCGGTTCAAGGGAAACGGCCTTTTCCAGGTACTTGACGGCGGCTTCGAATGCCTCCCGGGTCGGAATCGCATTTGCGGGCAGAGGAGCCCTGAGAGATTCCATAGTCTCCGACCACGTCCCGAGCCTTGCATAAATTTCCGAGAGCGCTTTCTGATAGGCAGAACGCGAGGGCGCAAATACCGCGGCCTTCTTCAGGGAGCCGATGGCCTTGATGTAAGAAGGCATCGCGCTTTCCGAGATAGGTTTGACATCAAGGGCTTCGGTGGTTTCGTCATCAAGGATGCCGGCTACCCTTCCATAGCAATAATCCGCCGCAAGATCTGTGACGGGGAAGGAGAGCAATATCAGGGCGAGGAGGAACAGAAATGATACGCGCAGCGGTTTCCGGGGATACAATTCGGAGACCCGTCCTTCGGCAAGCCCGTGATGAGTGGCTTTTGCATCATCTCCCCGGAGGTCTGAAACGTTAAAGACGGCCGCGTAGGTCGCGGCGGATATTACCGCAAGCAGAAGGGCGTTTGCGGGTATGCGGAGATTGAAATCGGTGAAGCTGTGGACGGCAATGGACGCACAGGAAGCAAGACCGCCTGCTCCCATGCACTTGCCGAACATGCCGTGCTTCTTCCTCCAGCGTCTGAAAACCGGGATGAAGAAAACGAGCACCATTCCCGCGGCAAGGAGCGCCCCGATAACGCCTGTATCCGTTGCTGTTTCGAGATAGTCGTTATGGGCATGGTCGAAGATCATCAGGGGCATCTTCGTCTGGTATTGCATGTATGAATCGAGAAATGTGCCGAAACCCGTCCCGAGTAGAGGGTAATCCCGTATAATTCCGAGGGAGTCTTCCAGCACGTCGTACCTGCTTACGTAATCTTGTTCAAGATCCGCGAACCTTTTTTCGATCCTGTCCCATGCGGCAAGCACTACGGCCGCAAAAATAACGGCTGCAAGCAGCGCAATGAGACTTTTCCTGTTTCGCAATGTTTTCCTGATGTGGGTCATCCATGCAAAAAAGAGGGACGACACGGCAAAGCCGATGATGCCGCCCCTGGAAAAGGTCATGAAGATGGAGGCCGCCATGAACAAAAGGAACAGGAAAAGCAGCGTAAAAGGCACGAGTGTGTCGCCGGCCATAAACCGGGCGATCTTACGGCTCACGGTGTCTCCGGGGAAGGTTTTTACGTGAGAGGCCCAGTAGAGAAGCAGACCCATGCCGAGCGGTATCGCCATTTCCATATAACCGGCAAAATGGTTGCGGTTGATGTAAGGGCCCCATATCCCCCGGCCGGACCGCAAGGTTTCATCAACGGGGTATATCCAGAAGATCCGTCCGTTCCAGGTCACGGTCTGGAGAACGGCAAAGACAACGAGGAAACAGGCCATGTAAAGGATTGCCTTGACAAGGGCATCTACCTGGGCCTTCGTTTTGTAGTGGCTGACTACAACAACAAAAACTGCCGCATAAGCAAGCAGTTTGAATAATTCCTGTCTTGTCGCATATGGATTGATGCTTACGGTATGGAAAGCGCCGGTGGCATGGTTTCCGAAGTTCCTGTGGGTAGCAAGCGCGGTCGGGGAGATAATCTGCAACAGGGCTTCCGGGAGCGGCAGCATCTGGAAAAGGATGATGCCGGCCAGGCAGATGAAAAGGATTGACAGGCATTTTAGAGGATGGCGGGAGTCGGAGACACGGGAGAGTTCAAAGACCTTCTTGAGCAGCAGGAGGAAAAAAAGAGAAAAGGCGGTGATTTCGAGCACGGCAACCGACCATTGCTGGACCGTCCCGAAAGCGAGCGGTGTAAAAATCAGGAGAAAGATGACGCCCTTCTCAATGGCCTTGTCTATTATATTAACCAGTTTATATTCCGGCAATATTGAAATGTCTTAACCTCTGAAACCAGTTCCTGTTTTGCTCTCTGATTGGCGGACAGGTTCCAACCGGTGCAAGCGCGGGGATTTTTCCGTTCTCTATGATGGCCCGGGGAAGAGACGTTACCAATGCCCAGGCTTTTTTCTCGCCAACCACCTCTGCTGCCAGACTGAATGCTTCGGCCAGAAGCGGCGGTCTGAGGCCTGCCGAGTGGCCATCGGAGGCAATCGCATGCACAAGGTTATGCCTGAGGAGCCAGATGCAAAAATCCCGCGCCTCCTCACCGAAACCGCCGGTGATACTCGCGGCCGTTATCTGGATCAGGATGCCGTTTTGTATGGCGGAGGCCAGGGCCTCGGGGTGATTTACAAACCAGGCGTTTCTTTCGGGATGGGCGATTATCGGCGCCATGCCGGAGGCGAGAAACGACAGCAGAAAAGTGTCCCAGTGGCCGGGTACGGAGAGCGGACGGAACTCGGCAAGAAAATATCTCCCACCGTTTATCGTGAGGAGCCTTTCCGACTCAAAATAGGCGCGCATTTCCGGGGAGACGGTAACTTCGGCGCCCGGCAGGATCGTCAAATCGATGCCTTCTTTCTTTACCGTCGCCTGAAGGATGCTAATGGCATCGAGCAGCCTGCTGCCGGAGAATACCCAGGTTCCGGGTTTGAAATGGGGGGATGCGACGATTGTTCTGATTCCGTCCCCGGCTGCGATCCGGCACATGGCGAGGGCCTCGCTAAGGGATGCCGGGCCGTCATCCATCTCAGGGAGGATATGGCAGTGGATGTCTATCATGCCTTTTTCGAGACCCTTCCTTTTCCTTTCCTGTCTGAATAATAGTAGGAATAATAAGGATAGTAGTAATAGGATCTTTTGGTCGTATCAATCTTGTTGAGGGCGACGCCAAGTATTTTTGTATTAATGCCTTTCAGAAGCTGAAGCGATTTTTGTATGATCTCCCGTGAGGTTTTCCCACCCCATATGACTAGGATCACACCGTCGGACAGACTCCCTAAAACGAGGGGATCCGAGAAAGCGAGAAGCGGCGGGGAATCAAGGATAATCCGGTCGTATCGTTCCCTCATCAGGGCGATAAGCTTCTTCATCCGATCGGAACCGAGGAGTTCGGAAGGGTTCGGTGCATGCGTCCCGCCGGTAAGTATATCAAGATTGGGATATTTATCCGAGCGCAGGATCGCTCCGGAGATATTCTTGGGATCCACGATTACATCACTTAGCCCCCTGGTGTTGCCGAGTCCGAAAACCTCATGGAGATTGCGCCGCCTCATGTCCCCGTCTATGATCAGCACCTTTTCTCCCATCTGGGCCATAGCCACGGCCAGGTTCGCCGCCGTGGTCGTCTTACCCTCATTGGGAACGGCGCTGGTAAGGAGAATGACCTTTAACTGCGTGACCGAGGATGAAAGCATCAAACCCGTACGGATCGTCCGGAAGGCCTCGGCCGTTGCCGAATCCTGGTCGGAAGCCATGAATATCGCCCCTTTCATTACATTGGTCAGGGGGATGACATCGAGCAGCGGAATGTCGAGCTTATTATAAACGTCTTCGGCGGTCTTGATGGTGTCGTCCAGGTAGTCGGTAAAGAAGGCTGCCCCGATCCCGCCGAAGAGTCCTATCACCAAAGCAAGGAGAAGATTCCGTTTCCTGTTCGGTTTCACAGGTGATTTCGGCACGATGGCGCCGTCGACAATCTGTACGTTCGAGACGCTGATGCCGCTCGACAGGGACGCCTCCTGCAATTTTTTCAGGAGCAGGTCATAGAACTGTTTATTGCTTCCGGCTTCGCCGGCGATGACGTTGAAGTCAATGGCCTTTCTCGTAAGGTTAAAAACTTCCTTCTTCTGCGCCTCCATGGTTCTTCTCAAGGATGTCTCGCGGTTTCTGGCGATCTCAAGAAGCGTCTTGTTGGCGTCGAGCATCTTCCGGGCCTCGGCTATAATGTTCTGCTGTATCGAATCAAGCTGGGATTTCGCCTTGATGATCTGGGGATGCTTGGGACCGAATCTTTCGGACAGCTCGGAAAGCTGCTTCTTGATGTTGAGCTCTTCATTCCGCTGCCCCTGAATTACTAGATTGTTCATGACATCGGGGACAAAGACAAGGCGTTCGGGATTATCAATTACCGACGCGATCTGGTTATACTTTATTTCAGCCTCCTGCCGTTTGGCCTCGGTCTGCACGAGCTGGCTGGTAAGTTCCTGGAGTTGCTGCGTGATGACGTTCTCTTTTGTTTCAAAGGAGACCACGCCCTCGCCCTCCCGGTACTGCTGTAGGGTTTTTTCCGTGGAGGAAAGTTTCTCTCTCGATTCCACAAGCCTTGCGGAGAGCCATTCGGCGGAATCCCTGTAAGGCTTGACCTGTATATCGAGGTTATGCTCGATAAAGGTCCCGGCTACGCCGTTTGACATGCCCGCTGCAACACCGGGATTGTCGGCATAAAAGTTGATCTCCATGATGTTGCTTTGCCGGCCCGTTTTAAGCTCGATACTGCCGAGCACGGTATCCGTCAGCCCTGGATCCAGTTCCTGCTTGAAGGTGAAATCGGGGAAAGGATTGACGGTCGCGGTCTTTTCCGGAAGAAAACCGCTGATCTTCTTATTGAGGAAACCGGAAAGGTTGAATTTCTTTTTATTTTTAAGACCCAGGAAATAGGGATTTTTATCGAGCTGCAGCTTTCTTACGACCCTGTCTCCAAAAGCGCGGCTCTTTAAGATTTCTTTCTGGGTGTTTATGTATTCGACAGGATCCCTCTGCTGGATAAACGCTCCGCCTTCCACGAAATTAAGAGACTGGCCTTCAAGATTGAAGAGCAGCTTTGTGGTGCCCATGTAGATCGGGGTTTCCGTAAAGGTATAAACGGCAACAATGCCCACAACGGCAAAAAAAACGGTCAGAACGATGGCCCGTCTTTTTGAAATGATCCGCCAGTAATCAAGGAGATGTATTTCTTCCTCTTGAGACTTCATCCTCGGGATATCCTCCTAATCGGGTCTGACTGTTAAAAAATGCTTTCGGGCACGACGATAATATCGTCAGGCAGCACAAGATCGTCCATCTGGGCGGCGATAGTGACTTCCCCTTCGACGCTCTTGCGGATAATCTCCGCTTTACTCTTTCGCGCCTTCTGGGTAAAACCGCCGGCCAGGGTTATGGAACGAAGCACCGTAAGCCCCTTGGTTATTTTATAAGCGCCGGGGTTCTTGACCTCTCCGCTGACGTACACAAATGCGGCCTTCGGCACATAGATGCTGTCCCCGTCCAGAACCGGGATGTTGAGAGATAAGTCGCCTCCCTCAAGGAGCTTCATCAGGTTTATGGGAATAGTAATGTCGTTTTTAGGCGCCGCGCTTCCCTTGCTGATGTTTCTCTGGATGAAAAGAGTATCGCCTGCGGCGGCGGTAATACCGCCCGCGCTGGAGATGACCTCCATGAGGGTGGATTCGCCCCTCATCTCAACAAGTCCGGGTTTGGTGAATTCACCGAGGACGGTTACCTTTTTGCTTTTATATTCAAGAATAAAAACACTTATTTGCGGATTTTTGATGTATCCGTTCGCAAAAAAGCCGGCCAGTCTCTTCCCGATTTCAGCGACGGTGAGTCCGTTGACCTCGACTTCGCCGATCAGGGGCACGGTTATTCCCCCATCGCCGCCCACTCTCGCTTGCGTGTCAAGGTCCGGATTGTCGTACACCGTGATCTTGAGCAGGTCGCCTTCACCGACCTTGTATTCCTGGCCTAAGGCGCTGTTCGGAAGAAACAGAAAAACAAGAAACAGGATCGGCATGAAAAAGGACGCCGCCGGATTCCGCCGCGCAAAGACATACCCGCGATAGCTTTCAATTTTCTTAAAAATCCGCATCTCTGATGTACTTTCTTCTTTGTTCCGCCGGAATAGTTGAAGGCTGGGAAGGCGGAGTCTTCTCCTTAACGACGGTCTTCTGATTGGTCCCGAGACCGACGCTGCCGACAACAAGAGAGGAAATATTGCGAATGCCGCCGAGCGAGTTTCCGATTACAGCGACTTCCGTCTCTTTTGGTGAAACGCTTACAAAAAAATCGGCAATCCCGGCGCTGATGAACGCATGTTCCGTTTCAACGACAAATCGTGAACCGCCGCCCCTTGTCCTGTCGTAAACGACAAACCTGGCCCGGCCGCTCAGCATCCGTATGATTGCCGAACTTCTTTTATCTTCCTGTGTATATGAGTATTGATTTACTCTCAGGGCGGTTTCGGGAAGAACGCTCATGAAAGCGCCGTCTGTAAAAATCAATTGCGCGCCCGAATTTCCGGCCGTCTCCACGATACCGCCCACTTTAAGGCTGTCTCCGGCTTTCACCGAAGCGATATTTTCCCAACCGGGCAGCCTGACGGTAACCCTGCCCCGCACTCTCGTAATTTTGCCGGCATAATCATCGGCAAAAAGATTGCTCGAAAGCGCTGTAAATAGCGACATGAAGGCGGACAGAACCAAGACGGAAATGGATCTCCTCTTCATGCTACAATGCAAAATTTATCCCTACTGAACAGGTGTTTTCGGTGACATCGTAAAAGTCTATATTTGAATTGCGATCCCGGTAGTTATAATCCATGTTAAATTCCAGCCAGTCCTTGAATTGGTATTTCAGACCGACGCCTACGAGCATCGTCCGGTCTTTTCTAACCTTTGTATCGGGCGGTATGGCATTGGAAAAGTCGTCAACACCGTAGGAGGCCCGCCCCACCCCGGAGATCTTGTAGGTAAACTTATGGGTGACTTCGGCAAATACTCCGGTTGTAACATAATAACTGGTCCCGAAGACCTCGGCTTCGTTGATTACCCTCTGACCGACGACCTTCATGAAAGTATAATCGGAAAACGCATGGTCTACGTCGATTGATGCTCCCCATGTCGAGACGCCGGACACGCCGTGAGCGACAAAATCCTTGCGGTTATATCCGCCTTTCACCGTGCCTTTCGTATTGGCGGTAATATCCCACATCAGCCCGAGGAAAACACTGTTGACTTTATTATCCAGGTCGCTATCACTATAGTCGTATTTGATATTCCTGAAATTGTATTCGACAAATGCCGATGTCTTGGGAAGAAAACGGTAGAAGAGATAGGCCGCAGCAAGATCCTCATCCCTGCTCCTGAAGGTGCTCTTGTCGAAATCCCAGGTTGTCCTTGTATAATCCAACTGGACTTTCGACCGGTTGGCAAGTTGATAGGATCCGGAAAGAGACGCAGCATTGGTATCGAATTTCTCTATGAACCCGGTTTTTGAAGAATCCCTGGATTCATATCCCCTGGCGAAAGTGTCGCCCAGCTTAAGCCCGAACAGGCTGCCGAGCTTGAAATCCGCTTTGGCGACGGCATTGTGGCCTGTCGTATTTTCACTGGTGAAGTCAAGATATCTGTTGATAACCGCATTGTATTCAAGGTCAAACTGATGCATCCTGAAGGGAAGCGCTAATTTTATACCCGGGGTGATCGTAGTGATCCAGTCACTTTCGGTTTTGTCAGTGGTAGCGAAGATATTATCATTGTACGTTTCCTTTAATAAGATAGAGGGATGTATCTCCAGGGCGCCAAAATGCAGATTGCCGGCCGCCATGGCTTGTCCGGACAGGAATATCAGGAAAAATATTATCCACAGCTTTCTCAAGTTCATTATTATTATCCTCCCCGTATTATTTTATGATGAAATGTCCAGGGCGTCAGGGAGTATATGGGCTTCCCTGACGGGATCGCTTGCTAAAATCTGATCCTCCGATATGCCATCTCGTGGTTGTAGCTCCTGCCTCAGCAGGCGCTGAATAGCCGAAAACAGGGGCCGGGTTCTGCTTCGCCCGGGCAATGGCATTGGCAATGATATTATTGGCCACTCCGGCGTTTGCAGCTCCTGTAATAATCTGATTATCATTGGCTCCCGCCTGGAGAGCGGCCGAGGAAATCAATGTTAATGCATTCTGGAAATCAGCTTCCGACAAACCCATTTTTAGAACTGCTGTTATAGCGCCCTGCACAACGCTTTCTGCGGAGTAGTTTGCCGTAATGGCAATGTAAACAACTCTTCCGGGATCGACGCCTGCATCAACAATAGCTTCCACGGCATTCGCCACGCTCATACCGCCCGCAACGGCCTCCTGAATAATTAAGGCGATATCCTTTCCGGCTGCGACATCAGCGGCTATCAGCGCCTGCCTGGGGTTCTGTTGTCCCGCAGCCCGGAGGGGCAAAGAAACTTCCATGCTCATCAGGAACAGAAGAGCCATGACGCATGTAACAAAATAGATGCCGGGTGCTTTTTTAATGCCAGAGTTGCCGATAAAATCATATCTGTTCTTACGCTGTATGAATTCTACCCCTTCAGTACTAATGTTCTCCTTCATAACCACCTCCATATCATTAAGTAATGATTATACATGCAGCTCCGCCCCCTCAGTTACAATAAGAAATCTTTGCGTAACTACCTTAAAGCAGTTTTGCTTACTATACTAATTTCTTACTTTCAATGAAAATTCATGTCAGGGAATCCCTATATTTTCTGTCAGGGAATCCCTACAAGGAATTTTTAATGATGATTATTATACGAGTTTGTGTTCCATGACACAGCATATCATATCGAATATATTGTTCATTTTCATTTTTTTCATGATACGGCTGCGGTAGGTGCTGACCGTTTTTTTCGCTGATACAGAGTATCTCCGCGATACTCTTCAGTGACTTTCCCTGGGCAATCATGCATAAGATCTGAAATTCCCGGGTTGAAAGGCTCTCGTGAGATGGCTTTTCAAGAAGAATCGGGTTGGAATTTGATTTTCAAAAAAGAAACAAGGGCTTACAATTTAGCGTAAACCCTTGTTTTTATTAATGGCGTCCCCAAGGGGATTTGAACCCCTGTCGCCGGCGTGAAAGGCCGGTGTCCTGGGCCGGGCTAGACGATGGGGACGTAACTACCTCATATCTTTGATCTTCAATGGTGGGCCGTGCGCGACTCGAACGCGCGACTCTCTGCTTAAAAGGCAGATACTCTACCGTCTGAGTTAACGGCCCTTAAAAAAGAGCCCCCTTTTACCATAAATTAATAGCTTGTCAACAACAAATAGTTAAATATAGAGTTTCTTTTTAACATATTTATTCAAAAAAACAATCTTATTTTTATATAAGTTAACTTCGTGAGCTTTGCGGCTTGGCGTGAGATATTGACTTTTTACAAAGCCACCATTCTTAATTGTAACTTAAAATCCTTACGACCGGCCGGTAAAGAAAAAGATTTTTCCTGATAAAACTCGAATCTTTCTGAAAATCTCCAAATGAATTACAGACATAACTTACAACAAGATTCTTTCCCCGCGTAAATTCTATATGCTCTTTTCCAGCGTAACAAAAATTGTTTTTGTCGTATAGTGTACTTTCGGGATCAACTTCAGGTATAGTCCTAAGCAACACCTTCGGTTCGCTCCACGGACCTTCAGGCCTATCCGCAACCTGGTATAACAACTGATCTCCATTATTCCTGGTGGACATATAAACGGCGATCCATTTTTTATCGTCTGCATGATACCTGACACTCAGTTCTGAAACTCCGGCATCAATAACAACCTTAACTTTGGCAGGATTCAGACCTTTTTCCCATGTCCCGTCTTTTGTAAAATACTCAATGGCGTTTACCGGATCATTCAGTTTATCTATGGGAATGCGGGCAATAATATTCCCGTAAAGCATCGGAATATCCTTTGTTGAAGCATAGAACGGATAAAAATATACATGATCTTGATAAGATACCGATGTTGTTGCAAAAGCAGTAATACCTTCCGGAATTCCGGGTGTCAGGTCTATGTAATCCATGATCCATCTGTCCGGTTCTGTCATTTCAAAATTTGTTATCTTTGCTATCTTATGTCCCGCAATCTTAAACTTGAATGGTCCCTCCATGTCCGGTTTTGCTTCAACAACCAACAGGGGAACATATAAAGTACTGTTTGCTATAAAGGGATCCTGGGGCCACAACCATTCATTTTCACTAAATGACGATATAAATTTTTCGTTTGTTTTTTTTACATAATATTGAATTTCAAATTCACCATTTTCCGAACAGGTTGATATTCCCAGCGTTGTTCCAAGTACAACGTCCATGCCAATCCGGTCATGTCTGCCCTGTTGACCCGAAACAAACGTATCTCCAAAAATCCACAGGGTACGCTTTTCATCCAATTTTATGGAGTATGCGCCATCGCCACCATACCAACCATCTTTATAGGAAAAATATGGAATGCAATCGGCTGATATGGAATATAACGGGAAAAAGAAAAAGATGCTTAACAGAAACAGGGCGAGCCATGGCAATTTTTTCGCATTATGCCGTGGTGTCGTGTCTGTTTTTGTTTTTTCCCTTTTTATTGCCGAACTTCCCGTAATCAAATCATCATCCCGATCTATAGGAGATTATCTTTTGTGACGCACTCGTTGAGCCTGTCCTGAAAATCAGGAATTGCCGCTGCAATTCTTACCCATGCGGGCATCAGGGGAATTCCTACCGGATCCTTTATAAAATCATCAATGGCGCATTTAAGGGACTCAACAAATGCTTCCACTGCCTCAATCTCATCATGACGATCATAATAAAGCCCGTTTATAAGCGAAAGTCCGTGATACTTCTCGATTGATATTCTTGCTTCCTGAATGTAGGCGGTCAGAATCGTTCTGAAAAAGGCATCGCTCATTACAATACCATCTTCAGACAGAACACGGAAAAGCGCCTTGGCGATATCGCATGCCATTCTTATAAGCCCTTCATCAGGCCGTCCCTTTTCCAGTAACTGATGTTTATGCTCATAATAATCGGTAATCTCCACCTGGCATATCCGGTTGACCGAAGCTCGCTTGTAGATTTCGCTCAAGAGAGAAACCTCCAT
>JAWOHP010000136.1:0-30491 GCA_046485065.1 Desulfobacterales bacterium
CCACTATTACGGGTTTTACGGTTTATAAGCACCAGGAAACTCCGGGTCTGGGAGGTGAAATTGAAAGACGGTGGTTTCAGAAAAATTTCGAAGGATTATAGAAATCCGGTCCGATCAGGGAATTCCCGCATTTGATGTTATTCGACAGGTCCGGCAGAACCCGCTCCTGAAAGAGCGCCATCTGCCTGCCGATGCTCTGTTCGTCTTCCCCTTCAAGCACCTTGAGCAACAAAGAAAGTTTGGTCACTTCTACGGCCTGATGATCAATATCCACACCGTAAATATTGTTCAACAGAATCCGCTTGCGCTCGTCCGTGGTCAAGCGCCATTCCCCTTTTTGGGACTGGTAGATGCGGGGATTTTTGCCTTTGGACCAGTTTTCCGGGCCGTCATTGATGTATTGGTCCCGGTGCCAGTCCAGTAAAAACTGGTACGCGCCGATCAAAAATGAACCCGAACCGCAGGCAGGGTCCAATATCTTTAAATGGCTTACGCCGCCCCTGGGTCCGGGATTTTTGCCTTCTACCAGCTTGCCCACAGTGTTTTTGACGATATAGTCCACGATGTAGTCCGGCGTGTAGTAAACCCCTCCGGCTTTCCGGACTTCCGGTTTTTCTTCGATTTTTGCCTGATGACCGGCGGTAAGGCGGATGACCTTGCCAAGAAAGCGTTCATAAACCTGGCCGAGGATGTCAGCCGATAGAACGGAAAACTCGTAAGGGCTTTCCGGATAATAAAGATTCTTGAAAATTTCCTTCAAAGGCTTGTCGTCGATTTGCAGAAAAGGCGTCAGGTTGTCGCAATTTTCGCGGCCTTTTTCTTTTTTGAAATGAAACAGCCCGGAATTGTATTTCTCATCCGCCTTGCTGAAAAGCTGAAACAGCCGCTTGTAAACATTCTCCCCGTTCCGCAGCGCCATCAATCCGCCGTAAGATTCCATGCCCCGATCCTCACAGATGCGTAAGAAAACGATCCGGTCGATGGTCTGCTGAACAGCGAAATTCAATTCCCGCTGGGAAAGGTCAGGGTTGCGCAGAGCGATGTTGCGGGCAAGGAATTCCCGCCAGTTCTCAATCTCAAGCAGGAAAGCGGTGTCAACCTCGGTGGTGCCTTTTTTGCCTTTCTTGGATTCGACGTATTTATCAAAGGAGCCTTTCAGGATTGCATCCCTGGAAAAGATGCCGGTGATTTCTTCCCACCGGTCTGCATAATCCGTGTGTTTGAGATAAAGGATGCGGGAATGGGAGACATTGTCGGTTTTCGCCGGCTTCACCCGGCAGTCGTAAACGGCAAGTTCTTCGAAATCCGTCAAAATGCTGAGGGGCAGCTTGGCGCTCCAACCGTAGCGGCGCAACTGGTAGGCCGGATGGATGTCTTCCTGGATATTGATGGAAGGTTTCTTCGCTTCCAGAAAAAACTTGCGGGTGCCGCCGATCCGGAAGCAGTAATCCGGAGCTTTGGTAACGCCGCCGACTTTGATGGCGTCTTCGTGGATAACGTCCTTGTAAGCTTCGGCATAGCCCTGTTTGTTGGTGACATCCCAGCCCAATTCCTCGAAAAAAGGGTCAATGAATTCGCGGCGCACCTGAGTTTCATTGTAAATGCCTTTTTTATACGACTCCAGATTGCAATCGAACGTCTCAGTCAATTTTTTTATTCTGTCAGGTACGCTCATATTACAAAATCTGCTTCTCTATTTAATATTGAACGCATAACAATTAATACGTAATATATAATTTTGCTATTATTCCAACAGCGCCCTTGAGTTAACGCGTTATTATTTACACCAATATTTGTCTGAAATCAAATAATTATAATTGAACTCTTATGCAAAAAGTGTTTATTATCAGAAAAATCGTAATACGTATAACGTGAAGATAGGGAGGGGCAGAGCATGGTTATACGGAGCATTGCAGGATTGCTCGCTTTTGTCCTGATTGCCTGGATCATCAGCGAAAATCGTCGCAAAATTGATTTCAGAATCGTTGCAACAGGGATTTTGCTGCAGATTTTAATCTGTCTTATTCTCCTTAAGGTGCCTCTTTTCAGGGAGTTTTTCCTTTTTTTAAACCGTATTTTCATGTTTATTGAAGAATCGACAACAGCCGGAACCTCCTTTGTGTTCGGCTATCTTGGAGGTGGAATCCTGCCGTTTGATGAAAAGTTTCCCGGTTCAAGCTTTATCCTCGGCTTGAGAGCCCTCCCGATTGTCCTTGTCATGAGTGCTGTTTCAGCGGTATTATTCTACTGGAAAGTGCTTCCTGTCATCGTCAGAGGCTTTTCATGGGCGCTGAGAAAAACAATGAGGATAGGAGGCGCCGAAGGGCTCGGGGTTTCGGCTAATGTTTTTATGGGGATGGTTGAATCTCCGCTTCTGATACGCCCTTACCTGAAAGATATGACCAGAAGCGAGCTCTTTTCCATAATGACTTGCGGAATGGCTACGATTGCGGGGACTGTTATGGTTCTTTACGCGAGCATCTTAAGCAGGGTCATTCCGGATATTATGGGGCATATTCTTACGGCCTCGATAATAAGCGTTCCGGCTGCGATTACTGTTTCAAAAATAATGGTTCCGGAAACAAAAGAACCTACGACAGGAGAACTTGTTTCCGCCGAGAGAGCTTCAAGCTCAATGGATGCACTTACAAAAGGAACAATCCAGGGTGTAGGACTTCTGATAAATATTATCGCCATGCTTGTTGTGCTTGTTGCCGTAGTGCATCTTACAAATCTTCTTCTTGGAATTTTCCCGGACATCGGAGGCGGGCCAGTATCACTTCAGAGGATAATGGGTTTTGTGATGTCTCCCGTTGTATGGCTCATGGGAATTCCATGGAAAGAGGCGCACACTGCCGGGATACTGATGGGAACAAAAACGATATTGAATGAACTGATAGCCTATGTTGAGTTGAGCAATCTTCCCGAAGGGGCTTTAAGTCCGAGAAGCCTTCTGATAATGACTTACGCAATGTGCGGATTCGCAAACCCTGGAAGCCTTGGAATAATGATAGGCGGAATGGGAACTATGGAGCCCGGAAGAAGAGATGAAATAGTAAATCTTGGGTTCAGGTCTATTATTGCCGGGACTCTTGCGACCTGCATGACAGGGGCTGTCGTCGGAATTATGGGATAATAACAGGGAACAACTGAAATGAATTCTAAAGATATAGGTTTTAACCTGCTTGCAATTGATCCATGCGGCGCGAGGAGGGGTGAATTTACAACCGTTCACGGGAAAGTTCAAACGCCCGCTTTTATGCCTGTCGGCACAGCTGGGTTCGTCAGATCAACTACTCCAAGAGATGTCGCTGAGACCGATTCGGAAGTTATTCTCGCCAACGCATACCATCTTTCCCTCGGGGATAGGCTTGCCACAGTAAAACGGATGGGCGGCCTTCACCGTTTCATGGGCTGGGATAAGACTATCCTCACCGATTCCGGAGGTTTCCAGGTATTTTCGCTTCCCGGAAAAGAGATAAACGATGAAGGAGTATCATTTTCATATGAGGAAGACGGTGAAAGGGTTTTCCTTACGCCTGAAAAATCGATGGAAATCCAAAAGGAACTCGGCGCCGATATAGTCATGGCGTTCGATGAGTGCGTTGAACACACCGCATCGAGGGAGTATATAGAAAAAGCGGTTGAGCGCACGACCGATTGGGCAAAGAGGTGCAGGGGCGTTGAATTGAAGGATTACCAGTTCATGTTTGGAATTGTTCAGGGCGGGATTTTCCCGGAACTCCGCCAGAAAAGCGCGGTTGAAATTACCTCGATCCCCTTTGACGGTTATGCGATCGGCGGAGTCAGTGTGGGTGAAGGTTTTGAACTTATGAAAAAAGTGGTTGAAGTAACGGTACATTTCCTGCCCCAAAACAGGCCGAGATATTTAATGGGAGTCGGCCTGCCGGAAGATATTTTCGCTGCAGTGCAAAGGGGCATGGACATGTTTGACTGCATAATTCCAACACGCTATGCCCGGCAGGGAACCCTTTTTACCCGGATGGGCAAGATCAGGATTCTCGACAAAACCTACCGTAAGGACAAGTTCCCGCTTGATAAGAAGTGCAATTGCTATACATGCAGGACATATCCGCGCATGGTACTGCGTTATCTCCTCTTTTCACGCGATCCTCTTGCTGAAACGCTCCTTACCATCCACAACTTAACCTTCTACCAGGACCTGATGAAAGAGATCAGGGTCGCGATAGAGGATAACCGGTTTAAAGAATTCCATGAAGAATGGCTTGGTGTTTACAAAAAGAACAGAACCAGAGGTGAATCGTAAGATTTGATCAACCCTTGTTCTGGACTCCCGTTTTCACGGGAGTGACGGGATTTTTGGCTTTTACGCATCTGATATGGTTATGTTACTTTATTAATGATGGCTTCAGCCACGCGCAGCCCGTCAACAGCTGAACTTACGATGCCACCCGCATAACCGGCTCCTTCACCGGATGGGAAGAGACCGGATACGTTTACGGATTCCCCGTTTTCCTTGCGGGAGATACGAACAGGGCTTGAGCTTCTTGTTTCAGGAGCGTAAAGAAGAGCTTCTTCGGGCAAAACTCCTTCAAGGAGATGGAGCATTCTGGGGATGGCAACGGAAAGTGTGTCGCAGACAAATCCTGGAAGAATGAAATGCAAATCTGCAGGCCGGGATCTTGGCCATGAACGTTTTTCAGGAAGAATATCAGGATACCTGTTTTTTAAAAAATCTGAGAGAGGTGCCGCAGGAAGAGAAAAATCGCTTCCTCCTGCAACAAAGGCAAGATTTTCGATTCTGCCCTGAAATTCTATTCCCGAAAGGCCGGGGTGTATTCCATTTGCATCAGGATAGCCTGCAATATAATCGGACGGATCAACCGGAACAAGAAAAGCCGCATTCCCGAATTGCCCCGACCGGGCTGAAAGGCTCATCCCATTAGTGGTTAAATATTCCAGGGATGATGCGCAGGGAATTACTGTGCCGCCCGGACACATGCAGAAAGTATAACAGGCGCGGTTTTTCCTGTTTTCCTTTGAGGTAAGGCGGAAACTAGCGGCCCCGAGACGCGGATGTCCGGCAAAAATTCCCCATTGGGCTTGATCTATAATTTTCTGGGGTATTTCAAGACGAAGGCCAATGGCAAATGCTCTCTGTTCCAGCATCACACCCGATTCGGCCAGCATTTTATACACATCACGAGCGCTGTGACCGGTTGCTAGTATGCAGCTTTCCGTTTCTATCTCCCTTCCGTTTACAATAATTCCGCGAAGTCTGTTTTTATCGACATGAACTCCTTCAAATCTGGAATGGAACCGCACCTCCCCTCCGTTTTTTTCAATGAGGTTCCGGAAGGCCGGGACGATTCTTTTTAAGAGATCGCTTCCGAGATGAGGTTCAGCGTCGATGAGAATATCTTCTGGCGCCCCGCATTTTACAAGTGTCTCGAGGAAGTGACGCACTCTGAGCCTGTCTTTGCTGCGCGTTGTCAGCTTTCCGTCCGAAAAAAGGCCGGCTCCTCCTTCTCCGAAAAGGACATTTCCTTCCGGATTAAGCTTGCCTTTCTTCCAGAAAAGTGAGACCTGTGATGTCCGCTCTTTAACAGGAGCGCCCCTTTCAATAAGAAGCGGAGAAAGGCCTGCTTCAGCGAGGGCGAGGGCTGCCATAAGTCCGGAAGGGCCTGAGCCAATAACAACTGGACGGCTTATTTCTTTCCCGGATATGTTCGGGATCTTTATTTCCGGAAATATATTTTCTCCGTAAATTACCTGAATATCTTTCTCATCCGTCAGCTTTAAACCGGCTGATTCCGATATTTCAATTTCAAAGTGCATCGAAAAAAAAGGTGCCTCGCTGCGTTTCCTTGCGTCTATTGAACGGCGGATAACCTTCAGGCCGGAGATGAGACTTTCACTGCATTTTACTTTTGCGGCTGCAGCTTTCAGTATATCTTTCTCTTCGTAATCGAGAGGAAGATGAATCTGGCGTATTTTAATGCGCATGCGTGTTCAGTATTCCTGTTTTAATTGCCTGTATTCTGATTGCACGGCTCAAGGTCTGAAGGCTTGCCTCCAAGGAGGATACCCATAAAAACGGCAGCCGACAGCCCTAAGCAGGCGCCTGTTAAAAAAGCCGCCTTTGGCCCGAAAAATGTCCAGAGCCAGCCGGTTAAAAGGGATGCGGGAAGCAGGCCGATTCCGACAAGAGTTGAATGAAGTCCCATAAAAGTAGCCTTCTTATCGGACGGGCAGAGGTCGGCTATCAGCGCTTTTTCAACTCCTTCCGTCATCGCGTAATATATACCGTAAAACCCGAAAAGCAACCAGAGGGCTGACGATTTACCGGCAAATGCGAATCCGAAATATACAAGGCTGTAAAAGAGGTAGCCGAAAACAAGGAGCGCTTGCCTCCCGATTTTATCCGAGAGCCTGCCTGCCGGAAATGAAAAAAGTGAATAAACCAGGTTAAAAAGAAGATAGAGGAGAAGAACAGCAGGTGTATCGTAACCGAGATCATGGGCACGAAGAAGAAGGAACTGGTTCGAAGAATTGCCGAGGGCAAAAATAAAAACAACAATAAGGAACCATTTCAGGCGGACCGGGAGGCTTTTAAAGTTGAAAGAAAATTTCCGGGCTTTCGGTCTTATTGTGCTTTTTGTCTCTTTAACAAAGAAAAGCGTGATAACACCCAGTCCCGCCGGGATAAGCGACCAGAGAAAAATGGGTTTTATGCTGCCCTGGTACCTTGTTATTATAATGTATGCAATTATGACTCCTGCGGCGGCACCGGCAGTATCCATGGCCCTGTGAAGGCCGAAAGCCTTTCCCATATTCCGGGGATGCGTTGATTCAGCTATCAGGGCATCTCTTGGCGCGGTTCTTATGCCTTTCCCGAGACGGTCAGCAATCCGGCCAAGAAGAATCATGGGCCAGGCTCCTGCAAAATATATCAGGATCTTTCCAATGCCCGAAAAGGAATATCCGGAAATTGCGAGAGGCTTCCTCTTGCCTATCTTATCGCTTATGTGTCCGGAATATAACTTTAAAAAGCTTGCAAGGCTTTCGGCAATCCCCTCTATTATACCCACGATTCCGGGTGTAGCTCCAAGCTGGGCTACAAGATAAAGTGGTATGAGGGGATAAACCATTTCCGAGCTTATATCTGTTAAAAGGCTCGTTATTCCGAGTATAATTATATTTCGCATTAATATATCTTAAAGAATGGTGAATCGGGCTCTTCTCTCTTATTTCTGATAACACTGTATATTACCAAAAGAAAGCAAATTTATTGAATATCCCGCCTTGCTTTATTATGATGCAATGGCTATATGGACTCGTTTTAAAATTATATCATCACTAAAAATAAATGCTCCAGTAAAAAGTCAAAATTCCGACGGCAAAGTAAAAAGTTCAAGTTCGAGGCGTCGCAAATCTCGTGTGATGAGGCGTACTTATCGTACGCTGCAATCGCAACAGGATGAAGCGCAACGAAGAAATCGGACTTTTTACGAAGCCGTCAAAAATAAATGCCAACAACTTGGTATAATATGAGATGTTTGAGATATGGTAAAAGGCAAACCTGAATCGTTAAATAACGGGTCGGATATAATTGATAAAAAACTTGCGGTCAGTATCATATTCGCAACAATCTGCCGGATTCTGCTTAATACCGCGAGGCGTTTTCCCTATCCTTTTGCACCTGCTATCAGCCGTGGACTGGGAGTTCATGTCACTGCTGTAACCTCAATGATTGCGGGTAACCAGGCGGCAGGTATTTTCGGGATATTTCTCGGCCCAGTAGCCGACAGAATCGGGTACAGAACCATGATGCTTTCAGGACTTGCAATGCTATCAGCCGGGATGCTTGCTGTGGGCTTTTTCCCCAATTACTGGATAGTAATGTCTACCCTTGTTCTTTCCGGTCTTGCCAAAAGCACTTTTGACCCTGCTTTTCTGGCTTATGTCGGCGAACGTATTTCTTTCAGCAAAAGAGGATTTGTAATAGGCCTTACAGAATTCAGCTGGGCTGGAAGCACGCTTGCAGGAATACCTCTTGCGGCTTTTCTCATTGATCGTTTTGGGTGGAAAGCTCCTTTTATTGCCCTTGGAATCCTTGGTCTTGCCGGTATGATTACGATCCGGTTGACGATACCGCCTGATGTTAAAAAAACACGCTCTTTTGGATCAGCCGATTATTTCGGTGCAATAAGAAATCTCGGAAAGGATCGATCCGCTCTTGGAATGCTTGGCTTTATGTTTTTAATCAGCGCTGCGAATGATAATCTTTTCGTTGTTTACGGTGTGTGGCTTGAAAAGGAATTTAACTTAAGCATACTTGCACTCGGATTCGGAACTATTGCCATAGGGCTTGCAGAGTTTCTCGGTGAGTCTATGACGGCTCTCTTTTCGGACCGTTTGGGGCTCAAACGTTCGGTTGTTGCAGGACTTGCCATTTCAATTATCTGCTATGGCGCCCTCCCGCTTTTCGGGAAAAGCTTTCCTTTTGCTCTGGGAGGTCTGTTTGTGGTTTTTCTTGTCTTTGAATTCACTATTGTAAGCTCCATATCCCTTTGCACGGAGTTTTTACCTGGAGCAAGAGCCACTATGCTTTCGGCGTATCTTGCAGCATCAGGACTTGGACGGGTGCTGGGGGCATTACTGGGAGGGCCTGTCTGGCTTTTGGGAGGACTTCCTGCAATCGGAATTGTCTCTTCGCTTATCAGTGTTCTTGCCCTTGTTTCAATTCTATGGAGTTTTAAAGAATCAAAAGAGACTCTTTGAGTTTGGCGGCAGGAAAGGCCAAAGAAGACAGGGCAGACATAAATTTTTTATTGCATTTTGCAAATATTCCCCAACCTCTGGTCGTACATCTTGCCGATGCCGTATTCGTGACGCCTCATGAATTTTTCTCTTGAAGGGCCGATAATCTGCATTTCAGGATGCTTTTCAAGTACTTCACACGCTATTTTCATCTCCTTGGTGCATCCAGTGCTGAAAGTAGCATCTTTGCCGACCCATTCGGGTGGGATTTTCTTTTCCATTATCCTGAAAGAATCAACAATGTCGTCATAGGTCTGGAAACGCCATATATCAATAAAGCCGCTCCGCTGGACAATTTCCCACATGTACATGAGATCATCTGCATCCATTCCCGGTTCATAATATTCAGAGGGATTGATAATAAATGTCATTGATAACTGCTCTTTCAGATGTTGTATGAAAACAGACATAATTTTTTTTGCAATATGAACTTTTCCGGGAATCGAACCGATTATGCCGCTGTAAAATATGACAGTCATCCCCTTTTTTTTTGCCTCATTCATCTGGCCGATTATTGTCATAGCTTTTTTCTCAAGGTCTTCATAGGAAAACTTTATAACCGAAGGATGCTTTGGCTTGTAGCTTATATTCACAGAGTCATCATCACCGTCTGATATATTAAAGATATCCTGAGTGAATTGAAAATGGGAGTCAAAAAAACGCCTTTTCTGGTCGTGCCCCCTTGAGATGACAAAATCGACCTCTTTGAAAAAACGGGCAAAGGTAGTAGAACTCAAAAGAAGATTCACGTTTTCATGTATTCCGTCAGAAATTGCTATTATTTCATTATCACTCCTTATAATTTTTATTAGCTCGTTCTTTCCGAGATACCTGTCTTTAATAAAAAACGTTCCTTTAAGCTCTCCCTTTATCGATTCGTCTTCCATCGCATCAATAAAATCAACCTTGGTAAAAAGAGGACCTTCCTTGAATACCACGATTATTCTGTGTCCGAGCTTGACAAGATTTTTAATTATTGCGATATCAACCATTACTTCGCCGGCTTCGTCCATAAGCCAGAGAATCTTCCTGCGCGCTTCCTGTGTCCTGCCGTTTTCTTTTATACATAACGAGTCGAATAAAAGTTTAACGCCGTCACCGGTAAAGTTTCTTTTGAATATTTCAAGGAAATCGCCTTCATCATATCCCACTGATTTTGCTGATGTCCAGAGAGATTTTTCAACCGAGAGGGCAAAAAGCCTTTTCAGTTCAAGGCAATCCGCAAGCTTTCTTATGTCTGATATGGTATCGGGCGGATCCGTCAGATACGAGACATCTAACTGATTCAAAGCTTTTTTAAAAGCCTCCGACTTAAGAACGTTGCCTGTCTGCAAATTACGGGAGACTTTTTCACACAGGTACGGGTCAGGTATATGGGAGTGGTTGATGAATATGCGTAATAGACGTTTTTCAAGCCTGGAAGGGAGCATGATATGGTCTCTTGTTTCATGCATGAACTTGATTCTTATCAGGGATTTAAGGAAGTTGTTCTCGCCGGGCTCATCTATCTGCTCATCAATGACTTTCAATATGCGCTCAAGAACCACATTATATCTTTCCTGTATGAAATCAGAGTTGTTTTTATTAATTATGCTTACAAACATTTTGTCGGAGCATGGATAGAATCGTTCGTCTTCTTTCGTATAAACCATGAACCTAACCTGCTCCGGGGTTGCCACCTGATCGGGATAGGAGTTGTGGTCAAGATGGTTTTCAATAAAGAATGCGGTATACCACGCATCCTTTTCCGGGTTCTTCCCCTCTGTATAAGGGATAATCGCATCAGGTTGTGCCTCATTTTGCTGGGTTTTTTCAAAAGACGGCATTATACATCTCCTTTGAGACTTTTATGTTGTCCGGGTAAATCAAGCAGAAATTAAAAGATGTGAAAAGAAAATGGTTTGGGGAAAAAATCAAATAAGCAGTCGCCGATACGTTCTGTAATTCCAATCTATTAATTGATGAACCTGCTTAAAACAGTAAAATGATTATGTTATGATAACAGCAACTTGTTATTTAACGAAAAAGTGCATTTTTGCCGAACCGATTTCGATAACATCAAAATCCTTGAGCAAAACGGATTCGGCTACTGAAACACCATTTACTTTCGGTTTCGATGTGCCGCCGGCATAGGTAAAGAAATAGCCGTCCGGCCTCTTGCTGATAGTGGCGGCAACCTGCCCAACCAGAAATCCTCCCACAACTACATCATTTGTCGATGCTTTCCCGATTTTAAAAAGTTTTTTGGATATTTCCACTTCTCCCTGTCCTCCCGCAACATATGAAAGAACCCCTATCGGCTCTTTTATGTGCGTCTTCGCAATATCCGGTGAAGTTGCATTGGGAGAACTCTTGGCGAGCATTGATTTATAGGAGTTTGTATCCATGACCATTGTCTGGTCCATATTTTCCTCGGGGCTGGCAGTTTCCGGTCTGGCCTCTTCATCCTTGTATGCGAAAACTATCGAATGCTTGCCGACAGTTATGACGTCTCCGTGTTTCAGCCAGTGACTGGTAATAAACTGTTCATTAACGAAGGTGCCGTTTTTGCTCTGCAGATCGGTTACCAAAAACCCTTCTCCTACGGTATCTATTTTTGTGTGGTGTCCGGATACCGCGAGATTATCGATGACTATGTTGTTTTCTTCGCGCCTTCCGATACTTATCGATTTCCCTTTTTCAAGATCATATTCTTTAATAACATTGTCTTTAAATTTAAGAGTCAATATAGGCATTTCAACACCCCTTGCGTAAAACGGTTTAAAGAAGATTTAAACTATATTACCAATTTTTGACAAAAGCCATGCAAAACGACCTTTTTGATTTTTTTCCTTAACCTTGAGAACTATTACCGTTATGTTATCATCTCCTCCACGCTCGTTAGCGAGAGCAACAAGCGCCATGCATGCCTTACTGGTTTGTTCCCTGCCGACAATTTCGAGTATCTCTTCGGGGGCGACTTTATCGCTCAAACCATCCGAACTCAATACCAAGACATCTCCTTTGAAGTAGGAGGTTTCGCACACATCGGGTTTAATTGTTTCTCCGATTCCAACAGCCCTCGTAAGCATATGCGCAAACCGGGGAGCAAGGCTTTTTGCTCCTTCCGGATCACTTGCTGCTTGTTCGGCAAATACAGTGTGAGGCACTGATATAAGTTCTATTTCATCTTTATGTATCAGATAAATTGGGCTGTCGCCAACATTTACTGCAATCAGGCTTTCATCGGTAAAGAGAACCGCTGAAACAGTTGATCCCATACCTTCATAAGATTCATTCTTTTGTGATAACTCGTAAACGCCCTTATTAGCAAGGTGAATGCCCGAAACAAGCCTGTTTGCTCTCTTCGAAATTGATTCATCAGTATCTTGAATCTCTTCGGCAACACCAGCATTTTCTTTAAATTGCTTCATGTAGTTACTGATGGTTTCAACTACAATGGCGCTTGCCACTTCTCCGGCTTTGTGTCCTCCCATTCCGTCAGCTACAACATAAAGATTCATGGAGTCGTCAAGAAACATGGCATCTTCATTGCCTTTTCTTTTTTTCCCAACATCACTAATGCCTTTAGATTCAATGACTACCATAAGGTTCCCGGTTTATGAAAATTGCCGAACCATTTAATTCTATTTATAATAAATATTTGTTGTGGTCAAGCATGATGCCTTCCAGTGGACAAAGCGCACTCAGGAATTACCTCCTGCTTTCATCTTTAAGATAGCCGCTTCAATTCTTTTCTGGATTTCCCTCAAATCAGAGGCCATTTGGGATGCCCTCTGATACCTTTTTTCACGGTCTTTTTCTAGCGCCCTGTTTATAATGGTGACGATAGGCTTTGGAATTTTCGGATTTATCTGTTTGGGATCCGGATGCTTCACGTTCATTATCTGGTTCATTAGAGCCGCGGGACTCTCTCCGTAAAAGGGAAGTGTTCCTGTTAACAGCTGAAAAAACATTGTCCCCAGAGAAAATATGTCCGATCTTCCGTCGACCTTTTCTCCTGAAAATTGTTCAGGAGACATATAATACGGGGTACCCTTAACAACACCTGTCTGGGTCTGGGATGTGGCTGTTATTCTGGCAATACCGAAGTCGGTTATTTTGACAATTGTGTTTTTTATAAGCATTATGTTGGCCGGTTTTATATCGCGGTGAACAACTCCCTTCTGATGAGCATAATCAAGGGCTTCGGCTATATCTGCAACATATCCTATGGTTTTCGGAATAGGGAGAAGATTCTCTTTTTTAGTGTATTTTTCAAGATTCTCGCCTTCCAGAAATTCCATGGCAATATAGGCGAGGTTTTGATCATCTCCCGCGTCATAAATTGTGACAATGTTCGGGTGGGAAAGGGTTCCTGCACTTTCGGCTTCCCGGAAAAACCTCTCTTTCATTTTCTTAACTTCTTCGGGATTTTCCTCTTCGCTGAAACGGAAAGTCTTTATTGCTGTCGTTCTGTTTATTCGGGGATCCTGTCCGAGATAGACTATGCCCATGGCGCCTTTCCCAAGCTGCTTCAATATTTCGTACCTGCCAAGGGTAGGCCTCGTTCCTGTCGCGGTGGAAATCAAGCCGTCACCGGATGATGAAGTCCCTGGAAATCCATCTCCAAAAACCATTGTCTCGCTTACCTGGATAAGCTTCTTCTTTCTTTCGGATACATCCTTGAATTTAACACCATGCTGTTCAATATATTCATAAACGGAAGCGGCTTTGTTGAACTGTCTTTTCCTTTCGTAATCGAGCCCCAGGTTATAAAGAATATCCTTCATCTGGTCATCAACGGGAACACGGCGGAATTTATCAAAGGCCATATCAAGCATTCCCTGCCCCTGGAAGGATAGGCCCAGCATTCGGTTTGTTTCGGCGGATTCTCCTTCTATTTTTTCTTTTCTTGTTTCGGTGACAAAGTATTTCAGACTGGTAATGCCTATATACCCTATAATCAGTTCAATTATCGGATAGATGGTGCGAATCCAGTATCCGTTTGACGCAAATAAGAATGCGGAACTTCCAGTTAGCAGTATAAGAAGAATAACAAATGTTATGCCAGCGGTCATCGCTTTTAATTTAGGGAAAATAAACGTTATCAGAAGACCTATAATAAGGATCATAGCGAGTTCGGCTATTGGACTCCAGAAAGGCTGCTGAATAAATTTTTTGTTTAGTATTGTCCAGATCGTATGGGCGGAAAATTCGCCGAATGACATGGCTGGATCGGTTGGAGTTCCTATCGGATTCATTATCCCGGAAGCAGAAGCTCCTAACAGGACAAGCTTGTTTTTAAATACATTGGAAGGGATTTTGTCGTTAATAACATCAAAGAATGAAAAGCGCCTGAATGAATTTCCGGGACCTTTGAAATTAACAAGCAGTTCGGAACTCAAAGTGGTAGGAATTTTAATTGAACCCAAAGTTACGGCTGAGCCTAATTCCGCGGAAATATTATTGCCGGGTACATTTAAATAAACAGAAGCAAGCTTTAAAGTATATGACGGGAAAAAGGATCCCCTGTATCCGTATATAAGTCTTTCTCTTCTTGCAATGCCGTCAGGATCGTTTCCGAAATTTATATGACCGATGCCTATTGAAGACTGAATGAATGG
Organism: Desulfobacterales bacterium; assembly: GCA_046485065.1. Taxonomy (GTDB): domain Bacteria; phylum Desulfobacterota; class Desulfobacteria; order Desulfobacterales; family RPRI01; genus RPRI01. The sequence goes on from JAWOHP010000136.1 coordinate 14,412, forward strand.
TGATATAGGGATTATTATTTCGTCAGACTGATAGTATTGAGCATTAGCAGGGCTCCTGATAAGCTGAATTGAATATTCTGAAAGGGAGGCGTCGGCTTTTTCGGTGTCTCCACCGGCGCTCCGGGATTCCTTGAAAAAGACAGGCAGGACGACTTTGCCGGATTCCCTGATTGCGTCAGCAAGCTTTTTATCATTATCCAGATTTTCAATTGTTTTCTGAATGGCCTGAAAGTATTCCGTATTTCTATTACCGGCTTTATCGGAAAAAGTTGCTGTGAAAAGCTCCTCAAGTTTTTTGACCGCTTTTAATCCAGAGCTTTCTTCGTGTTCGCTTAAAATAAGATTAAGGCCTATTACTCTGGGAGCTCCTGAATTTATCTTCCTTATACCATCTGCAAGGAGATAACGGGGCCAGGGCCATCGACCCAGTTTTTCAATCGAATCATCATCTATGTCAACAATAACTATTTCACTCTGGGAACCGGGATCTCCCCTTAATCCCATCATGACGTCGTAAAGTTTGAGCTCAAGGGTATCGAGGAAATCCATGCGGAACAAGCCGATACCCAGAAAAAGGATGGTAATGCATATTCCCGTCAAAATCGCCGGATTTTTCCTTAAAATGCTCATGATTATTCTTCTTTGGCTAAAGTTGACGGCTTCGCAAAAAGTCATTCTGCTGTGTTGCGCTTCATCTTCTGTCATTGCAGCGTACTTCTATGTACGCGCCCTTCGGTCCCCGCGTTTGCGGTATTCCTCAAGATTCGCGCGCCTTGCATAATGAGCTTTTTTCTTTGCCGTCTGAATTTAAACTTCTTACGAGTCCAATAAATTTAATAAATGGTCAGAAAGCATATGACTAATCGAGACCTTTGCATAATATATGATCTGGTGCCATGTCGGATATGGGCACGCATGCATTCCGCATGAATCCAGCCAAACCCTCCGTCAACGGCGGCATATCCGCATCCATTAAATCCGAACAGCCCCCATGGATAAACTGTCACGAAACCTTTTACAGTATCCGCCTGTAGAATCTTTTGTAGTCTGTCGGGGGCGTCATCGAAGTCTCATAATAAATTTCATGCGATATGAATGCGTACCCATACTCCGACATAAAAATGACCGGTTATTCAAAGCTCCCTAATTTTCAAGGATAAAAATGGTTCACGTTCAACCATGATAATGGTTTAACAAATAATCTTGTAGTAGAAATTTGTCAATTCATAATCAGGAGCAAAACCGGACATATGTTGCCGGATCCTTAAGTCCCGCTTCCTCAAATCCTTTCATCCTCAACAGACAGCTGTCACAAAGGCCGCATGCAATGCCTTCTTTATCCGGATCATAGCAGCTGTGAGTGATCGAATAATCCACTCCCAGGTTAATACCTGTTTTAATAATCTGAGCCTTTGTCATGTTGATTAAGGGGGTTCTGATTCTTAACCGTTCCTTGCCTTCAATGCCAGCTTTTGTGGCAAGGTTTGCCATCTTCTCAAATGCGGCTATGTATTCAGGTCTGCAATCCGGATATCCGCTGAAATCTATAGCATTAACTCCTATGAAAATATCGAAAGATTTTATGACCTCAGCCCAGGCGAGTGCATGGGCTAAAAAGATAGTGTTCCTTGCAGGGACATAAGTTACAGGAATTTCCCCCGTCATTGAATCGAGAGATCTGGACTTGGGCACTGCAATATTATCCGTTAAAGCGGAACCACCAATTTTATTAAGATCAAGACTGATTACGAGATGTTTTGTGACAAGAAAGGCCTCCGCCACTTTTTTTGCGGCATTCAATTCATATGAATGGCGCTGGCCATAAAAAAAACTGAGGCTGAAAAGTTCAAATCCTTCGCTTTTTGCTATGGCCATTGCCGTGGTTGAATCAAGGCCGCCGCTGGAAAGAATAACCGCTTTCCCGTTCATTATAAGATATTTCCTTTCAAACTCTTTTCATACTCCTCTGTTGATGTCCGGCCAGATAATCTTATGCAGTTGAATATGAAAACGGACCATCAATTTGTCTTCCAATATCCATTTTGCAAGATCTGAAAATACCATTTGGCCTGATACAGGAGAGAAAAGTATATTTTCTCTTAAAAACCGGCCGGGAATTTGTCTCAAGGTTTCCTTTGCATATTCGTAATCTTCACGGTTGGTTATTACAAACTTGACCTGGTCTCTGATGTTAAGAATATTGAGATTTTCAGGGATGTTTTTCCCGGATTCACCGCTTTCCGGGCATTTAATATCTACTATTTTAATACACCTTTCGTCAACACGGCTTATATCAATCGTTCCGTTTGTTTCGAGTAAAACTTTATAGCCGTTTTCAATAAGATTTGTTATCAAAAAAGGAGTTTCATTCTGAATCAAAGGCTCTCCGCCGGTTATTTCAACGAGCGGGCAATCAAAACCTGAAACTTTTTCTATAATATCAGCTATAGTAAGGCAGACGCCTTCCTCATAAGCATATTTTGTGTCACAGTAGGCGCACTTAAGATTGCATCCCGTAAGCCTTATGAAGGTGCAGCGAAGTCCCGTAAAAAGCGATTCTCCCTGTATGCTGTTGAATATTTCGTTTACGATAAGCGACATGATTTTCTGCTATTTATCTTTGATAGACCCGTAATAAGTCAAGATCTCACACCAAGCCACAAAGACAACAAAGTTAACATATCAATATTAAATGAATATTTTTTTCTTGTTCTTAACGCCTTTGTGAGAAAATATAGTTTTTACAAATCCATCATCTTTAACCGGTTCCTGTTAATGGTGTCTTTATACACTGCCAACTTGTTGACAATCAAGGATAAATAATATTAGTATAGTTTCTATCCGGAAACGTATTTTTATCCGAAATAAGTTTCCGGATGAACACTAGTATAATATCATATCCAATATGTTATGGTTTCAGCAGGAAAGTCGGGGAATATCTCCAGAGAATAATAATGAACAGAATCGGATTGTTGAAAAATATTGTTAAGGAGTATTCGTGGGGGTCTTATACTGCAATTCCTCGATTGCTCGGCAAAAAACCGCCTTACGACAAACCTTGCGCCGAACTCTGGATGGGAGCCCATTCTTCGGAATCTTCAAAGATAAAAACCGAAGGCGGATGGAAGATCCTCTCCGATCTTATAAAAAAGTACCCTGATGAAATTCTTGGTAAGGATTGCGTAAAAAAATACGGTGCAGAACTTCCATTTCTCTTCAAGATAATAGCTGCTTCAGAACCTCTTTCGATACAGGCTCATCCTAACCTGTCGCAGGCGAAAAAAGGATTTAAAAGGGAAAATAGACTCGGCATACTCCCTGATTCCTTTAACAGAAATTATAAAGATGAGAATCATAAGCCTGAATGTCTCTGTGCTTTGTCCGATTTTGAGGCTTTATGCGGTTTCAGACCTGTTTCGGAAATTGTTTTTTTGCTCAAAAAAACCTGTCCGGTAACACTTAAAAAACAGCTAAATGAGCTTAAAAAAAATCCGGATTCATCAGGGCTAAAATCTTTTTTTACTAATGTCATGACAATGGACTTTAACCGGAATAAAAATATTATTTCTGAGGCTATCGAAAATTCCAGAATCTTTGCGGATGATGATCCAGTTTTTAAATGGATATTGGCCCTTGCCGGGAAATATCATTTGGACATTGGAGTCATATCCCCGCTATTTTTAAACTATGTATATCTCAAGCCGGGGCAGGCTATGTTTCTGCCAGCAGGTGAACTTCATGCATATCTTAATGGCGTTGCCCTTGAACTGATGGCTAATTCGGACAATGTCATAAGAGGAGGGCTGACCGCAAAGCACGTTGATGTTGAGGAGCTTTCAAATATACTGAGATTCAGAAGTATGAAAAACAGAGTTATTTTGCCGGAAAAAAACAAAAATGAGGGAATCTATAAGACACCTTCCAAAGAATTCGTGCTTTCATTAATCTCTGTATGCAAGGATAAATTATATACCGGTTCTCAGGGAAGAAGCGTCGAAATAGTTTTATGCATTGGAGGAAAAGCGGTTATTTATTCTTCAGGGAACGACAGAATAATAATATCAAGAGGAGAGTCAGTTATAATTCCTGCCTCGGTAAAGAGATATCGCATAGAGGGTAAAGCCACTTTGTACAAAGCTTCAGTAAATAATTCAAAAGGAGGGTTCTTGTGAGCGAAAAAACAGTTGTTGTCAAAGGAGTCCCTTTTAATCTTTCAGCGAGCGTCACGTATTCTATCGGTTCGGTGGTAAGTAAAACTTTACTCAAGAAAGATGTGGGTAATATCACACTTTTTTCATTTGATAAGGGACAGGGGCTTACAGAACATACTTCGCCCTACGATGCTGTGGTTTATATACTTGATGGAAAAGCGGAAATTATTATTGGCGGAGAACCGAGGATGGTAGTGAGAGGAGAAATGATGATAATGCCTGCCAATATACCTCATGCGCTTAATGCCGTTGAACGCTTCAAGATGCTGCTTATCATGATACGCGGTGAATAATAAATGACAGCTTCGTAAAAAGTTAAGTTCATTCTATAAGCGCGACAGATTGCTTTGCAGCGGGATATAAAGAGGTGCGATATGTTCAAATTCACTGGAATCAATCATCTCGCAATGGCAACAAAAGATATGGATATGACAATCCGTTTCTGGCGAGATTTGCTCCATATGCGTCTTGTGGCAGGTTTAGGGCGTCCGGGTTACAGGCATTATTTTTTCGAAATTTCCGAAAAAGATATGATTGCATTTTTTGAATGGAATGGAGTCGAAAAGATACCGGAAAAGGATCATGGTGTTCCTGTAAAAGGGCCTTTTGTTTTTGATCATATCTCGTTTGGCGTCGAAAATGATGAAGATTTGTGGAAAATAAAAGATAGGCTTGAAGCCGGAAGCTTCTGGGTATCTGAATTGATAGACCATGGATTTATTCATTCCATATACGCATTTGATCCAAACAATATACCTATCGAATTCAGCGCGCCTGTTACCCGGATCGACATCAGAAAATATCCTAAAATGAAAGATATCCATCCTTCTTCTCTGGCTATTGAAGGGTCTGAACCTCAAACAGGAAAATGGCCCGAAAATTATTACCGGACCCCGATTGATCAGCGCGTTATTTATCCGGGCGAAGGAAAGATATTGGAAGAAAATTGAAATAGTGCTTGACATGCATCAACTGACAATATAGAGGACAGAAAAATTAATTGGTTTTTAAGGGGAAAAAATAAATCGATGAGTAAATTCACAGGCAGCTTTTCAGTTTTTTATTATTATTACTTTAGCACTGGTCTGCCTGTGGTGCGTTGAGGTAATTACATACTGAGCGCAAAAAGCCATGGGTGGAGCTTAAACCCACGGCTTTTTTAGTTTTAATGGCCGTGGAGATAACATGCTTCACGGCCTTTTTGCATTATTAAGGGAGGAGTTGTATATGACTATTATAGGCAAACAGATCAGGATTGAGCGCATTTTAAACCGTAATACCGGTAGGACTGTTATTGTTCCAATGGATCACGGAATTTCATTAGGGCCTATTGCCGGTCTTGAGGATGTGAAAAGCGCGGTACAGATGGTCGCAGAAGGCGGCGCGAATGCGATAGTGGAACATAAAGGGCTTGTGGGAGCGGGGCACAGGCGAAAGGGAAGAGATATAGGGCTTATTGTTCATCTTTCGGCTTCAACAAGCCTTTCTCCTTTTCCTAATGCAAAAACACTCGTCTGCTCGGTCGAAGAGGCCGTAAAGATAGGTGCAGACGCCGTTTCGATCCATGTGAATCTTGGAAACGGCGGAGAGAGAGAGATGCTGAAGGATTTCGGTATGGTCAGTTATGAAGCGAAGACCTGGGGCATGCCGCTTCTTGCAATGATATATCCGAGAGGAGAAAAAATAAAAGACGAATACGATGTAAATGTAATCAAGCATGCCGCCCGTGTGGGAAATGAGATGGGAGCGGATATTGTAAAGGTATCATATACCGGTTCGGTCGAAACATTTAAAGAGGTTGTGGGAGGATGTTCGATTCCCGTTGTCATTGCAGGCGGTCCGAAAATGGATTCGGACAGGGAGATACTCGAAATGGTCAGAGGCTCGATAGATGCGGGTGGTGCAGGCGCGTCGATAGGCCGTAATGTGTTCCAGCATAAGAATCCAACGAGGATGGTGCAGGCTATATCGGCAATAGTTCATGATGGTGCAGGCGTTGAAGACGCACTTAAGCTGCTTGAGCAGATGTAAAGGATAAGATATGAGGAAGATATGGGTGAAAGCAGATCCATGGGACAAAGATATCGTAACTACTGCTCTTGAGGGCGGTGCAGACGGCATTGTTGTTCCAAAAGGATATTCAGAAAAAGTTAAAGAGCTCGGTAAAATTCAGACTATTTCGGAAGACGGGGATTTGAAAACCGGAAAGGATATCGTTTTTTATACGATAAAAACCGGAAAGGACGAGGATGAAATATTGAAACTGTGCGCGAACAGTAAGGTAATCCTTCAATGCAGTGACTGGACGGTGATTCCTCTTGAAAATCTTATTGCAAAGGGCGCTGATGTAATCGCCCGGGTTCAAAGTTATCAGGAGGCATGCACTGTATTCGGCATACTTGAAAAAGGCGTAAAACATATTCTTTTTGATTCAGGAGATACAGCGGAACTGAAGAAAACATTGTCGCTTGCTAATTCTGCGACCGGGAGCGTGTCGCTTCAGGAGGCCGATATTCTTGAAATCGTTCCATCGGGGATGGGAGACAGGGTCTGTGTCGATACTTGCACATCAATGGTGCAGGGTCAGGGCTTGCTTGTCGGTAACAGCAGCAGCGCGCTGTTTCTTGTTCATGCCGAAACCGTTGAAAATCCGTATGTGTCGCCAAGGCCGTTTCGGGTTAATGCCGGCGCTGTTCACGCGTACACGAGGGTTCCTGAAGGAAAGACAAGATATCTGTCCGAGCTTTCAGCCGGTGATCAGATTCTTATTACGGATTATAAAGGGAATATGACTAATGGTATAATAGGCAGGCTGAAGATAGAAAAGCGTCCCCTTATGCTCGTAAAAGCACTGGCCGGGGGAAAGCAGATTACAACAATTCTTCAGAATGCCGAAACAACAAGACTGACAAGTCCTGACGGAACACCTGTGTCGGTCGTGGGACTGAAAAAAGGAGATAAGGTTTTGGTTGCGACGGAAGAGACCGGAAGGCATTTCGGGCATAAAATAGACGAAACGATTACGGAAAAGTAAAGAAAGGGTTCGGGGACTCAAGGGTTCAAGGGGTCGAGAAGATAGTACATCGTATATCGAACATCGAATATCGAATGTTGAGGCAAAAAGACCCGGATCATTTCATGGCAAATAATCGGTTTATGAACTATGAATAATAGCTATGAATAATAATAAGAAAATAATACCAGATAATCCCGAAGAGGGAATTAACGATCTCCGGCATTCCATTGACAAAATAGATGAAAAAATCCTGGAATTGATAAACAAAAGGCTACTTCTTGCCAAGGAGATAGGGAGAGTAAAAGCGGAAAAAGGAAGCAGGGTTCTCGATATTGCCCGTGAAAGTACGTTGATTCAAAGACTGAACAGCATCAATGAAGGGCCGCTTAGCAAAAGTGCTCTTCATCATGTATTCGCCGAGATAATCGCAGCGTCACGTGAAATCCAGAAAAATCATTCGGTTGCTTATCTTGGTCCCGAGGCTACTTTTACGCATATAGCCGCCATTAATTACTTCGGGCAGTCCGTAAATTATGTGCCTCAGATGACAATACGAGAAATATTCTGCGAGGTTGAGAAAGGCGCGTGCCATTACGGTGTTGTTCCTGTTGAAAACTCAATTGAAGGTTCGGTTAACTATACTCTCGACCTTTTTTTTGAATCGGATTTAAAAATATGCGCTGAATTATATCATCCCATATCCCATGATCTTCTCTCAAAGAGCGATACAATTGGTGAGATAGAAATAATTTATTCACACCCTCAGGCCTTTGCCCAGTGCAGGAAATGGATACAGAAGAATCTTCCAAGAGCTGGTCTTGTGGAATGCGACAGCACAGCTCATGCCGCGCGGAAAGCTTCGAATGATCCTAAATCGGCCGCTATCGCAAGCAGCAAGGCGGCGCACATCTACAATCTTCAGGTATCTGCATCAAAGATTGAAGATGTATCACGCAATACCACACGGTTTCTTGTTGTTGGAAAAGATGATATAAAAAAGACGGGTTCGGACAAAACTTCGATCATGTTCGTTACATCTCATGTTCCGGGCGCATTGTACAAGGCTTTAAAACCGATTGCCGACGCCGGGATTAACATGGTTAAACTTGAGTCGAGGCCGACAAAGCATGAAAACTGGAGTTATTTCTTCTTCGTTGATCTTGAAGGGCATCTTGAAGATGAGCTTGTCGCCGGCACGTTAAAGAAAATGAAAAAACTTTGTCTTTTTTTGAAATGTCTCGGATCATATCCTCTGGCAAGTGAAGGCGCATCGGGATCGGTTAAAAATCCAGGCAGGTAAAAGGACTAATATGGAATTTAACTCCGACAGTTCGGTTTATACTCTCTTTGGTTATCCGGTATCTCATTCATTAAGTCCTGTCATGCATAACAGAGCATTCGAATTTACCGGTTATAATGGCGTTTATCTCGCCTTCAGGGTAAAAAATATAAAAAATGCTCTTGTCTCTGTGAGAACTCTCGGCATAAAAGGCGCGAGCATAACAATTCCGCACAAGACAGAGGCAATGGAATATCTGGATGAAACGGACGATACCGCTTTAAAAATAGGTGCTGTTAATACGATAATAAATAACGGCGGGTCTCTTAAGGGATATAACTCAGACGGATTTGGCGCGGTAAAGGCTTTATCTGAAAAGACGTCGATCAATGGCAAGAGCATTGCGATCATAGGGGCAGGCGGGGCCGCGCGAGCTGTCGGGTTCTGCGTAAAGAAAGAAGGCGGAAGAATAACTGTCATAAACCGGAGTGCGGATAAAGGGGAACGTCTTGCGGGAGATCTTTCCGCTGATTATCGTCCGTTAAGCGATATAGGTAAATTGAATTTTGATATTCTGATCAATACGACTCCTGTCGGAATGACTCCTGATATTGATGGAATGCCGATTGAAAAAAGATATCTTGAAAAGGGCATGGTTGTCATGGATATCGTCTATAATCCGTTAAAAACCCGTTTGTTGGCAGAAGCTGAAAAGGCAGGATGCGTTACAATTGACGGTGTTTCCATGTTTGTTTACCAGGGTGCGTTCCAGTTTGAATTATGGACCGGAATAAAAGCTCCGGTAGATGTGATGAAAAAGGCAGTTCTTGAAGCTCTTATTAAGTGAGAAAGCAAAATACGTGCAGGTATGATTGAAATATTCCCAAGAATTATTAACCGGTGCGAAGTAAGTGTTCCGGGGTCAAAAAGCTATACGCACAGGCTTCTGATCGCCTCGGCATTATCTGACGGAACCTGCGCATTAAAGAACTGCCTCCGAAGTGAAGACACTCTCCTTACTCTTGAAGCTTTGCGGAAAATGGGCGTCGGAATTGATGATGTTAAGACTAAAATTACGATTCAAGGAACAAGAGGGATTTTTAAAGCCTGTAATGAAAAGTTATTTCTCGGCAATTCGGGAACATCCATGCGCCTGCTGACAGGAGTGGCGGCTCTGGGTGATGGCGACTATACGCTCACCGGAACAAGCCGCATGTCCGAGCGTCCGATAGAGGATCTTCTTGATGGCTTGAAAAGCCTGGGAATTGCCGCACGATCGGTCAATAATAACGGATATCCTCCGGTTTTAATAAAAGGCGGAAAAATAACGGGAGGCAGGGTTAAGCTGAGATGCAATTTGAGCAGCCAGTTTCTTTCTTCCATTCTATTAATAGCTCCTTATACAAAGAGAGGCGTAGAGATAGAAGTCATTGAAGGTCCTGTATCAAAACCGTATATAGACATGACAGTTGATATAATGGCAAAGTTCGGCGTTGATATAAAACGCGACGGATATTTAAAATTTGATATTGAGGGGAACAGGTGCTACAGAGCCGGCAATCACTACGTGGAGCCGGATTGTTCGCAGGCCGGATATTTCTGGGCTGCCGCCGCTGTTACCGGATCTGAAATCAAGGTAAAGGGGATTACAAAAGAATCGCGCCAGGGGGATCTTAATCTTACAGGTTTGCTTGAAAAAATGGGCTGTGAAATAGTGCTTGAAAAAGACGGCATTTCAGTAAAGGGAGGGCCTCTTTCAGGGATTGAAGCGGATATGGCGGATATGCCCGATGTGGTTCCAACCCTTGCAGTAGTCGCGTCTTTTGCGAAAGGAACTACTGTTATAAAGAATGTCGGGCACCTGAAAGAAAAAGAGAGCGACCGTTTATCGGCGGTTGTAAATGAGCTTTCAAAAACAGGCATAGATGCAAAATGTACCGGGAAAGATCTTGTTATTAAAGGAGGAGCGCACCGGAGCGCAGAAATCGAAACATATAATGATCACAGGATTGCCATGAGTTTTGCGATAGCAGGTCTTAAGGTTCCGGGCATATTCATAAAAGATGAGAAATGTGTCGAAAAGTCATTTCCTGATTTCTGGAAAGTTCTTGAAACTCTCGGCAGATAAATAAGTTGAAGTCTTAAGATAGATAGACTGAAGGCTGAAAGCGGTATGAATATATACTTGATTGGATACAGGTGTGCCGGAAAGGGTTCAGTTGGAAAGCTTCTTGCCTCAAAGCTGGGTATGAAATTTACAGACGCCGATACCGAACTTGTAAACCGCGCCAAAAAATCGATTTCAGAAATTGTTGAAACATCGGGATGGGAAGAATTCCGGAGAATTGAGAAAAACATTATCCGGGAACTTTCTGCGCTCGAAAAGCACGTTGTTGCAACAGGCGGCGGAGCGGTTATCGACGGCGATAATGTGATGCATATGAAGAAAACGGGAATTGTTGTCTGGCTCAGGGCAACACCTTTTACAATAAAAGAAAGAATCAAAAAGGATCAGGGAACAAAAGATTTCAGGCCGGCTCTTTCCGTAAAAGGAACAATCGACGAGATTGATGAGATACTGCCGGTACGGAATAGCTTTTACGAAGAAGCGATGGATTATTATGTTGATACGGATTATGTTGATATAAACGAAGTCTGTCGTGATATAATAAAAAAGATAAAAGCTTTAAAGGAAAAACAATAATGCCCGGAAACTCATTCGGAACATTGTTCAGGATAACAACCTGGGGGGAATCCCACGGGGAGGCCCTCGGAGTCGTCATAGACGGATGCCCGCCGGAAATACCGCTTGATGAAAAGCTTATTCAGAATTTGCTGGACAAGCGGAAGCCCGGAAGATCGGCGGCCAGTACATCAAGAAAAGAGCCGGACAGGGCGATCATCATGTCGGGCGTTTTTAACGGTATGACAACCGGAACTCCCATCATGATAATGATAAAAAACAGCGATATTCATCCTGAATCGTACAATAAATACGCTGATCTTTTCAGGCCGGGACATGGCGATATAACATACCAGGCTAAATACGGGATAAGGGACTGGAGGGGAGGCGGAAGATCTTCGGCAAGGGAGACAGTTGCGAGAGTAGCCGCAGGAGCTGTTGCGAAAGCGCTGCTGGAGCGTGAAAATATAACCGTGTGCGCATATACAATCGAACTCGGAGGAATAAAAGCGGTAATGCGTGATAAGAGCGCCGTATCCGGAAATATGTTCTTCTGCCCTGACATGAAAGCTGCCCTTAAAATGGAAAAACGGGTAAATGAAGTTAAAAAAGATGGAGACTCTCTCGGGGGCATCGTGGAAATCACGGCCAGGGGAGTTCCTGCCGGCCTTGGTGAGCCTGTTTTTGACAAGCTTGACGCAGACATTGCAAAAGGGCTTATGAGTATCGGCGCCGTCAAAGGGGTTGAGATCGGCGCAGGTTTCAAAGCCGCGACCCTGCTAGGTTCCGAAAATAATGATCCCATAACAGGTGAAGGCTTTTTGACCAATAACGCAGGCGGAATTCTTGCCGGAATATCAAACGGAGATGATATTGTGATCCGGGTCTCTGTCAAGCCTATTCCGTCAATAGAAAAAGAGCAAAAGACTGTCGATCTTTCCGGGAAAGAGAGAACAATATCAGTCAGGGGAAGACACGATATATCAGCCATACCGAGAATTAATGTCGTCTGTGAATCGATGGTAAGCCTTGTTCTTGCCGATCATCTGTTAAGACAGAGGGCCATCGGCAGATGAGCAGGGAAACAGCGATAGGAATAATAGGCGGAAACGGAAGCATGGGCAGGTGGTTTAAGAATTATTTTTCTGATGCCGGATACACGATTCTGGTTGCAGGCCGGAAAACCGAAATTACTTATACTGATATAATAAATGAATGTGATGTGATCATCCTGAGCATTCCCCTTGATGCTCTGGTTTCAGTTTCAGAACAGATAGGTCCTCTTCTTCGAAAAGATCAGCTTTTGATGGATCTTTGTTCGTTAAAAGAAACGGCATTAAAAAATATGCTCGATAATACTGAAGCTGAAGTAATTGGAACACACCCGTTATTCGGTCCTTATACGGATTCCATAAAAGGCCAGAATGTTGTATTGTGTCCGGGCAGGGGAGAAAAATGGCTGGAATGGCTTCAAAACGAATATATTTCAAAAGGCGCTGTTGTTACCGTGATGGATCCTTCCGTTCATGACAGGCATATGGCTGTTGTCCAGGGCCTTACTCATTTTCTGACAATATGCGTGGGGCGAACACTCCAGAAAATGGATATGAATAGTGATACCGCGATCTCATGCTCCACCCCTGTTTTTAAAATTAATTATAATCTTATCGGACGTCTTTTTGCCCAGGATATTGGCCTTTATCAAAATCTTATAAGCAGGAACATACATTTTGGTAAAGTTCTTGACCTGTTTCTATCGTCTGTTGATGAAGGGAAGAATTCCCTTTTATCCGGTCAGGATGAAAAAGGCTTGCTTTTTCTTGAAGATGTCAGAAATTATTTTAAAGACTCATGTCTGAATTCTCTTAAAGAAAGCAATAAGATTATTAACGCCCTTTATGACGAACAGTGAACAGATGAAATTAAGGCGTCTGATAAATATTTTCACGATTTACATCTTGCTCTGTTTTGGAGAACCTTCTGCCACAGCCGGCCTTGTTACGGATCAGCTGGGACGAAAAGTTCTTATTCCGGAAAACCCGCAACGGATTATATCTCTGGCTCCAAATATCACCGAAATAATTTTTGCTTTAAATTGTGAAAATCGTTTAAAGGGGGTGACGCTCCATTGCGATTTTCCAATTGAAGCAAAGCTGCTTCCCAAAGTCGGCTCATACGTTGGGCTGGACCTGGAAAAGATTGTAGCCTTAAAACCCGACCTTTGTATCGCGATCAAAGACGGAAATCCGAAATATGTTGCTGACCGTCTGGAATCTTTCGGAATACCGGTTTACGCTGTTGATCCGAGAAACCTTGACTCAGTGATGAAAACGATTATTTCGATAGGCGGTCTTCTCGGAGCGGATAAAAGAGCTCATATTCTGGTTAACAATATGCGTTCCAGGATAAAACATATCACCGAAATTGTAGCCTCATCGTCTGACAGGCCGAGGGTTTTTTTCCAGATAGGTGCCGCTCCGGTCGTATCTGTCGGCACTGATACTTATATCCATGAGCTCATTATGATGGCGGGGGGCGTAAATGTTACAGCCGGAGAAACGACTTATCCTCGCTTCAGCCGGGAACAGCTCATAGCGCTTTCCCCTGATGTGGTGGTTATTACTTCGATGACCAGAAGCGATGCGTTTGAACAGGTTCTTGTGGAATGGAATAAATGGCCTCAGATTCAGGCGGTCCGGAACAAGAGGGTATACATGGCCGATTCGGATCTCTTTGATCGCCCTTCGCCCCGGCTTGTTGACGGACTTGAGGCGCTTGTTAATTTGATCCATCCAGAACTGTACAGGAATAAAAAATAATTATGGTATCAGGGTTTCTGAAACGACTTATTCTTGTTTCCGCCTTCCTGTCGGTTCTTCTTGCCGGAGCCATGTACCTTGGAATTTCCGTAGGATCGACCGGCAGCAATTTCGGCGACTCCATGCGGCTGCTGTTTTCCGCAGATAAAAACGCAGATTCCGTTGCCGAGGCAATCATTCGCCAGATCCGCCTGCCCCGTGTCATGCTGGCGGCCCTTGTCGGCGCGGCTCTCTCACTTGGCGGGCTTGTCTTCCAGGCGCTTCTTCGAAATCCTCTTGCCGAGCCTTATATACTTGGAATTTCAGGAGGTTCGGCAATAGGCGCTATTTTTGGAATTATTCTAGGGTTTTCATATTTCCCGGGAGTGGGCATTATGGCATTTACAGGCAGCCTTGCCACGTTGCTCCTGCTTCTTGTAATGTCATCCGGGGAAGCTCTTTTAAGAAAGGATTCGCTCCTTTTATCGGGAGTGATGGTAAATGCATTCTGCTCGGCTGTGATCATGTTCCTTATATCGATGACACGTGACGCCCGGCTGCACAACATTATTTTCTGGCTCATGGGAGATCTCTCATCAGCGGATATGGGCCGGGTCATAATCCTTGCGGCCGCTCTCCTGCCCTGTTTTATTCTCCTTTTCTGGCTTTCAAATACAATGAACCTGCTCCTCATGGGAAGAGACATGGCCCAAACGATGGGAGTGAACATAAAAATTGTGACAATAACCCTGCTTGTTGTAACTTCCTTTATGGTCAGCGCCACAGTCAGTTATTGTGGCCTTATCGGATTTGTTGGTTTGGTCATACCCCATCTGTTCAGGATTATTCTTGGCTCAGACCATCGGGTTCTTGTTCCGGCCTGCGTGCTTGGCGGCGGCGCATACCTGGTAATCTGTGACCTCTTGGCGAAAATCCTGCCCTCTCAGGGTGAAATGCCGGCAGGTGTTATTACCGCTCTTATCGGCGCGCCGCTTTTCATATATCTGCTCAAAAGGTCCGGACAATGACACCGGTAATTAACGTAACAAAACTGAATCATTCATACGGCAAGATTTCCGTGCTTAAAGATATTTCTTTTCAGATTCCAAGAGGAGACTTTTTCATCATTATCGGTCCCAACGGTTCGGGTAAAACTACTCTGCTTCGTTTGCTCGCAGGCATTATCATTCCGGGAGAAGGAAGGATTGATGTGCTGGGAGATTCAGTAGAGAATTATTCCAGGAAGGAGTTGGCCCGTAAAATAGCCTATGTGCCTCAGACTGTTCCGGTCGATTTTCCTTTTACGGTATCACAAGTGGTGATGATGGGGCGAACTCCGCATATGGGAATGCTCGGCATGGAGAAAGAAAAAGATCTGATGTCGGCAAAGCAGGCCATGAAATTCACTGAATTGGATCATCTTGCGGATCGCAGAACAAATCAGTTAAGCGGTGGTGAATGCCAGAGGGTTTTCATTGCAAGGGCGATTTGCCAGGAGACGGATATTATTATTCTGGACGAACCCACGGCGTCTCTTGATCTTGCTCACCAGACACGGATAATGGATCTGATGGAAAAACTGCAGAAGGAAAGAGACATCACGGTTGTCATGGTGTCGCACGATGTTAATCTTGCAGCAATGTATGGTAAAACATTGCTTCTTTTAAATGACGGCCAAATTGTCAGCCGGGGAGAGCCGGATGAAGTCCTGACTTTTCAAACCCTTGAAGCGGCATACGGGTGCACACTGCTTGTAGATGAAAGTCCACTGGGTCATTTCCCTAGAGTAACACCTGTGCCTAATCGACTCATGTTGATAAAATAATAGATTACTGTTCTCTCCACACCCTTCGTGGCACTCGAACCCTCGACCACTTGAATCCTTGCCACTTTTTTAATTAAATTTATTGACTTGGAAACTGAAAAAATATAACAGAGATGAACATTCAGGTGCTTGTATTCGGAGCATAAGAGGGAACCCCGTTAAAATCGGGGACGGGCCCGCCGCTGTAATCGGGGACGAAAACCGCATTAAACCACTGGCCGTTTCAATGTCCGGGAAGGTGCGGCAATTAGGATGATCCGTGAGTCAG
>JAWOHP010000059.1:0-9156 GCA_046485065.1 Desulfobacterales bacterium
GGTCGGAAAGGTCTTATCCAGCCGGGCCATCATGCCCCCGATCGTCGGCAGCTTATCAACGAGATGCACATAATAATCTGAATTAGCCAGATCCAGAGAGGCCTGCATTCCGGCAATTCCGGCTCCTACGACCATCACTGATCCGCTTGTCTTGCCACTAACCGATCCCATGCTATACTCCTCTATCGCAAACACTCATAAACAAACAGACTTGGGGCTGAAGACAAATGATGTGAGACCGTTGCCTCTTGCCTTCCGCCTTCAGCCTTTCACCTCATGCCTTTAGCCTTCTGCCTACAATGCTCCGAAAACAGGCACACACTCCGTGTGACCCTTGAACTCGATCATACTGGTCTGTTCCATATCCGCCATAAGATATGAAATCCGTTTCAGATCCAGCCCTATTCGCTTGCTGATTGCCCTGACGGATGTAAAACCGGCGATTATAGCCTGGCGGATCAACTGTTTGTGGTATTCCCGCTCAAGCACTTTATCCAGAATCTCCTCAAACTTTGCCTTATCCCATTTGCGGCCATATACATCGCCTTTGGCCAGGAGTTTAAGTTCCTTCCCGACCATCCAGCGCAGGGTTTCGGATTTCAACGTTTCTTCCGCAGCATCAAGTTCCATGGAAAACAGATCCGGATCGAATTTACCCTGGGCCCTTACATTATCTATGACCTCTGTGGATATATCCACAAACCGCTGGGCTTCGGCTGAGGAAAGCCACGCCAGATGGAGACGGCCTTCACCGATACCGGATAGCTTCAGCAGTTTTTGGGTCATAAAAATCTTTTTTTCAGCTTGAATATTACCTTCCAGGTAATGGCAGTCGCCGAAATGTCAGCCGGCCACCAGAATTCCGTCACACCCGCTTTTCAATGCCTGAACAATGAACAGCGGATCCACGCGACCCGAACACATTACGCGGACGGTTCTCATATTCGAAGGGTGCTGAAGCCTCGACACCCCTGCAAGGTCGGCCCCGGCATAGGCGCACCAGTTGCAGAGAAACGCAACGATTTTGGGTTCAAATTGTTCCATATTCACACCTTTTGGATAATTATTAATAATTTACATCTTAAACTGCCGAACAGACCGCCGCAAAGATCTGATCATCCCGGAAATGCAGCATATCTATTGCTTTCCTGGGACAGGATGAAGCACAAAGTCCGCATCCCTTACAGGAAGCGGAAATGTTTTTTGCTTTAAAGCCCTTTCCGTCCACATCTTCCTGTATAATGGCGCCAAAGGGACATACTTCGGTGCAAAGGCCGCAACCGATACACAGATCCCGGTTGACCTGGGAGACCAGCGGGGATATCTGAATAGAGGCTCTGGCGAGAACCGTGGCCGCGCGCCCGGCCGCAGCCATTGCCTGGGCAATGCTTTCATCCAGTGATTTGGGATAATGCGCCAGGCCGCAAACGAAAAGGCCGTCCGATGCAAAATCCACAGGTCTCAGCTTGGCATGGGCTTCCATGAAAAAATTTTCGGCATTGACGGGAACCTTGTAAAATGCGGCGATATCGGCATTCGGTAAAGGCTCGATGGCGGTTGCCAGATTCACCAGATCTGCATGGATCAGAAGCTCTTGCTGGAGAATCGGGTCAAATACCCGAACCTCGAGTCCGTCGGGTGTTTCCGTCACAACCGGCTTGTTTGCAAGGGTGTAGCGCACGAAGATCACACCTTTTTCCCTGGCCTTTTTATAAAGAACTTCCCGCTCGCCGAAAGTTCGAATATCCCGGTAAAGAACAAAGACATCAGTTTGCGGCTGTTTTTCCTTGATGGCTAATGCCTGGGATATGGATGCCGAACAGCATATCCGTGAACAATAGGGACGCTCTTCATCCCGCGAGCCGACGCACTGAATAAATACAACGCTCCCTGCTCCGGCAAGTTTTTCAGGATGATTTTCCAAATCGTGCCATCGGGTAACGGATGGGTTTTTTCCGTAAAGATATTCTTCAGTTATGGCTGCCCGCCCACCTGTTGCCAGAATTGTAACACCGTGTTGAATTAAATTGTTTTTTTCGCCGGACTTAACCCTGGTTTCAAAATTGCCCACAAAACCGGAAGCCTCGACAACCTCGGCATTGGTCAGGACTGTAATACGGTTATGCCGACTTACGCGTTCGATCAGGCCTTTCAGAAACTGCTGGACATCTTCCCCGGACCAGGTCTTGTGCAATTCCTTGGCAGAGCCGCCCAGGTTGTCTGATTTCTCAACAATGGTAGCACTAAAGCCCTGGTCCGCAAGGCTGAGCGCTGCCGTCATTCCGGCAACTCCCCCGCCGATAACAAGGGCGGACTTGTTGACGTCCACTGACAGCGAAGGAATCGGTTCGAGCAGCGTTGCCCGTTTGATTGCCATCCGGACCAGATCCTTGGCCTTTTCCGTTGCCTTTTCCTTTTCTCCCGAATGAACCCAGGTGCACTGATTCCGGATGTTGGCCATTTCAAAGAGATAGGCGTTCAATCCTGCATTTCGAATGGTTTCCTGAAACAGCGGCTCATGCGTTCTCGGAGTGCAGGCCGCAACCACGATGCGGTTAAGTTTCTGCTCCCTGATGATCTCAACCATTTTATCCTGAGCATCCTGACTGCAGGCAAAAAGGGGCTCTTCGGTATAAACCACATTACCAAGTTCTTTAGCGTATGCCGCAACAGCCGGGACATCTGCGATACCGCCGATATTGATGCCACAGTTACAGACAAATACGCCGATTCGCGGTTCCTCATCTCTGACTGCCAGTTCATCCGGAAAGATTTTTTCCTTAACCAGAGTTCCTCTGGAAGATGAGAGGTTGATCCCTGCCGAGCAGGCCGCGGCGCTTGCTTCAACAACAGACTGCGGGATATCCTTGGGGCCCTGAAGAGCTCCGGCCACGTAAATGCCTTCCCGTGAAGTGGAAACCGGAGTAATATCGGATGTTTTGACGAATTTGTAGGAATTCATCTCCAAACCTAGGACTTTGGCGGTTTCGACGGCGGATGCCGCCGGTTCCATGCCAACGGAAAGAACCACCATGTCGAAGTCTTCGGACACTCGCTCCCCTGAGTCAGTTGCGTAAACCAGATTAAGGGTTCCGGTTTCATCGATTTCTGTTATGGTATGAACTTTTGAGCGAATAAAACGGACGCCCTGGGACTTGGCTCGTTCATAATATTTTTCAAAGTCCTTACCGTGGGTCCGCATATCCATAAAAAAGATTACAGGCTCAAGCTCAGGTCCAATGTGTTCTTTTGCAATCAACGATTCTTTAATTGCATACATGCAGCAAACCGATGAGCAGTATTCATTGTCACAGCGGTTCAAATCGCGTGATCCCACGCATTGGAGCCACGCTATTTTTTTAGGCTCTTTTCCATCAGAGAGACGATGGACATGACCTCCGAAGGGTCCTCCTGCAGAAAGAATCCTTTCGAATTCCATGCTGGTAACCACATTGGGGAATTTGGCGTGCTGGTAATTATCAAACTTATCCGGATTAAAAGCTGTAAATCCCGCGGTCAGGATAACCGAACCTACATTTAGGGTAATATCTTTTTCGACATCATCAAATTTAATGGCGCCTGTCGGACAGAATTTTTCACAGGCCCGGCATTTGCCTTTCTGAAAATAAATACACCTGTTCTTATCGATGACATACTTCAGCGGCACTGCCTGGGCATATGGAACATAAATGGCTTTTCGCTTGGCCAGTCCTTCATTAAACTGGTCCATGGTTTTTGCGGGACATTTTTCCACACAGGTCCCGCAGGCAATACATTTTTCCATATCCACAAAACGCGGGGCCTGTTTGAGGGTAACAGTAAAATTCCCGGATTTGCCTGAAATTGAAGTAACTTCGGAAAGAGTGAGAAGTTCGATATTCATGTGCCGGCCGACCTCGACCAGTTTCGGGGAAATAATTCACATGGAACAGTCGTTTGTCGGGAAGGTTTTGTCCAGCTGAGACATTATACCGCCGATAGCGGCCGATTTCTCAACAAGATAAACGTAATAACCCGATTCAGCAAGGTCAAGTGCTGACTGCATTCCCGCAATGCCTGCACCTACAACCATGACGGAACCGATTTTATTTTCTTTTACAGACCCCATTATTTCTCCTTAAAATTGATGACTTTAAGAAAAACCGACTATATTTAACGAGTTATTTAATAACTGTTCATTTTATAAATACGGAAGTAAGCTTTTTGACAAATAAAAAGGTATGTGTCAAGGATTTAATGGCTGGAAGCAATTATTCTTCATACATTTTGCTTATACTTACCCGGTAAAAAAAGGGATAGACGAAAAGTCAAAAGCAAAAGGTTATGATTATATTTCTTATTTTGCTGATTTGGCGTAAAAGCGAACGATGTTTGTCACTGAAGGCAACGGATGGGGCAAATAAACTAATTCGGTTCACAATTATGCTTCAAAGAAAAAGCCTGAACTATTTAAGGGTGAAATGCCGAGTAAACGTCCACCCGCATAGCGGGTGGCTTTGAATTGCGGCCATAGGCCGCTATTTATAGTATGCCAAAGGCAGATTTGTTTAAGTTTTAACCCTACGAATAGCGTAGGGTTTGCTTAAAACAATCAAAAAACAGGCATTATGCTAAATTTTTATCGGAGGTGTCTTGTTTTCGGTAGCAAGTTCCAATCCCGACGCCTCATAAAGGTCGTTAATAATTTGAAAGACTTCCTGTTCGGTACAGATTATCGGATCCACTTCGAAATTTGTCTTGGCTTCGATGGTGTCCAGAATATTTATATCCTGAGGGTCTGTCATGGCAATTGTCAGCAACCGTCCGTTTTGCCGGAGCGGTGCGACCTGAAGCTTTTTGGCCATTTCGATGGGAAGCAGGCTTGAAAGATTCCTGTCTATGGAATAATTATCGGGACGATATTTATTAATCCTTAGCTGCCGGCTCAGTGCGTCAATAATCTGGCTTTCATTAAGCATACCCCGACGAGTGATATAGCGCCCAAGCTTGAGCCCGGCTTTTTTGGCTTCCGCAAGAAGCTGTTCGAGCTGTTCTTCTGTGATAAGTTTGCTTTCTAAAAGTATCTCTCCCAATCTTTTTTTAAGGATCATAAGTAACATACCTTTCGAGCAAAGTTATACGGTTTCCCCCGATATAACTGTACAATATTGCATACGTTAGTCTCGGTACCTGGTGAAGTGGTTTTCCTATATCATACCCATTTTGAAAATGACAACATTTTTATTTTCTTTTATATAGTGAATTTCATAAATATGTTCCGTTGGGCATGTGTGCGTATGCGATCCGCAGGAATAATGCCGAATCCTTTGTCAACGGCGCCATATCCGCATCCATGAAAACCGTGCAGCCCAAAATACCGCCGTTCGTACTTCGAACATAGCACTTCGAAATTCGATGTACGATATTCGATATTCTAATCACCGCTCCAATCGGAACATTATTCTGACAACTGCTATAATAACGACATTAAAGTCATTCTCCCCCTTTTTTTTCGCCTGTATCAGGTGACCCTATAAGGTTGAACAGCCCTTCAGCCCGTTCCGGATCGAGGCGCCTCAGTTCCCGGACGGCATCCAGGGCGGCCGCCCGTTTTCCTGAGAGAGCGTACTCGCTCCCGATATTGTACCAGGCTTTAGAATACCTTGGATTGATTCGTAGTGCCTTACGAAAGGCATCTATGGCATCATCATGGAGCAGTACTTCGCTGTAAACTACCCCGAGGTTGTACCAGGCTTCGGCATCTTCCGGGTTTATGAGCAGGACCTCGCGAAAGGCTTCGATTGCTTCGTTGTATTGTTTGAGTTCACTGTAAGAGACCCCGAGGTTGTACCAGGCATCGGCATACTTAGGGTTTATGCGCAGAGCCTGACGAAAAACCTCGATGGCATCTTCGTGTCGCTTGAGTTCACCGTAAGCGACCCCAAGATTGTTCCAGGGATCGGCATATTTAGGGTCGGATCGCAGAGCCTTGCGAAAGAACTCGATTGCATCTTTATATCGGTTTAATTTGCGATAGGTATCGCCAAGGTTATTCCATGCTTCGGCATACTTCGGATTGATATACAAAGCCTTACGAAAGGCTTCGATGGCATCTTCGTATCGCTTGAGGTTACCGTTGGCTATTCCGAGATTATACAGGGCTTCGGCATTTAACGGTTCGCTTTTTGTCCACTTCAGGCACCATTCAAGCAAATCCTGCCAGTCTTTAAGTTTTTCAAGTGCAATAGCACGTTTCAACCATTCAATCCTGCCGCGGGATCCGGCGGCCGTTTTTCTGCCCTGTCTGGTCTCGGCAATCCATTCCGCTGGTATTGCGAAGCTAAAGTTCTGTCCTCCTTCCACGTAAAGAGTGGTCAGCCCAACAAGGCGGCCTTCACCATCGAACAACCCGCCGCCGCTCGATCCGGGAGAAAGAGATACCGTAGTCTGAATAAATGGTTGCGGTACACCCCGTAGCAGCACGACAATGCCTTTGGAAAGGGAAAGTTCCGGACTCTGCTTCGCTCCCACAGCATAAACCGGAACCCCTACTTTGAGATATGCCGCTTTTCCTAGCTGTGCCGGCTTTCCTTCGATACCCCTGGCATAAAGTATGCTTATGTCTTTGTCCTGATCCTCCGCATATAGTATGGCTGAAACAATCTGTTTTCCCCGGAAGACCTTGAAGGAAGCCCCCCCTTTCACAATGTGGCAGTTGGTAGCAATTTTACCTGGAGAAATAATTACCCCGCTCCCCTGGGTTTTCATGCTGCCTCTGCTGTCAAAGGTCTTCACAACAACAATGGTATCTTTCACCCTGTCAAAAACCTGATCGGGCGTGAGGGCATGAACCTTTACCGGTATGGTTGTGAGAAAGAGCAAAGCGACGATCAGTTTAAAAACCGACGGCATATTCATCATTGTCCCCATTGCATAACTTCAAATATTCCGAAATGCTAAAAGTGAGTTATTTAAAGATGTTATCATATTTTACCCACTCTTCTCTTAAGGCAAACGCCTTTGGGCTTATTGCCCGCTGAACAGAAAGAATTCCATCCAGATGGTCAACTTCATGTTGAAGCAGTTCAGACAAACCACCTACGGCATTGAAAAAGATTTTTTCTCCCGATGAATTGAAAAATTCAACTCCAATTTCTTTGAACCTTTCAACCTTGACCATCAAATCGGGAAAGCTGAAACAATCATCCCATAATTGGATTTTTTCCCGGCTGTGCCTTACAATAATTGGATTTATAAGCGGTTCTGAGAGTTTTTCAGCCTTATAATCAATATAGATTATTCTTTTCAGAATCCCGATCTGAGGCGCCGCAATACCCCGGCCAAACCCGCTCCTTTTTTTAAAATTCAACAGAGTGTCCTTTAAATCCTGAATGGTTTCAGAAGTTTTTGTTGAATTAATATTCTCAATTTCTTCGCATTTTTGAAACAGTATGGGATTCCCAAGTTTTAGAATATCTCTTACTGCCAAGCCAAACCTCCTGTTTTTAAGTGTTACACTATGCCGTTTTCACTCAGTTTCCGGTTTTCCAGTATCCGTCCCGGATTGAATATCGACAAATCGAGGGCGTGGGGTTGCCCTGTGATCAGCTCGGAGATATAACGCCCTACTGCCGGCGCCTGCTGAAGCCCATGCCCGGAAAAACCATTGGCAAGAAACAGTCCTTTTAATTCCGGCCATTCCCCGAGAATGGCATTCTCGTCGAGGGTGTTCATCGCGTAGAGGCCGGCCCATCCCCGCATCAAACGGAGAGATTCAAATTCAGGCACAAACTCGGCCAGTTCGGGCCATAAAATCTCGTAAAATCTTTTATCATCCCATGAAAAAGAAAAGCCGACAGGGTCCTCATGCATGGATTTTCCAAGAAGGATCAATCCGCCGGTTTCTGTGCGAAAATACATCCCGGAAGGTAAAACAGTCAGGGGCAGAGGTCCATCCGGCTTTACTTTCGTGTCGAGCACAAATACCTGTCGTCTGACGGGCTCAACCGGCAGGACAACTCCGGCGGTCCGGGCAACCCCTGCGCACCAGGCGCCAGCGCAATTAATGACGGCATTGGCGCCTATATCTTCTCCTGTTTTCAAACGAACACCTGTAACACGCCTGCCGCTTTTCGTGATTTCAGATACTTCGGCATGGATAAATTCCGCGCCCGTGGAAATGGCTTTGGCCCGGTATCCCATCAGGACTCCGTACGCATCAAAATGTCCATCTTTTGGGCCATATGTTGCTCCGGAATATCCTTCGGTTTTATAAAGAGGAAAACGCTTTCGTACCTGTTCGGGTGTCCACCATTCTATTTCGCAACCGATATCCTGCTGCATTTTGAATGCGTTCTCTGCCGGAATTCTGCCTTCTTCATTCACCATAAAGAGGTTGCCTTCCCGGCGGTAAGCTATAGAAGGCCTGCGGTCATTTACCGTCATTTCCTGCTCGAAATCTTCAAGAACTTCAAATGCATACTGGGATATCCGGACATTGGACAGGAGACTGAATTGAATCCGGGCGTTGGAACAGGACAGGGTAGTTGATGCGCGGCTGTAGGATGGATCCATTTCAATTACTGCTGTCTTAAGATCCGGCGCTGCCCGCTGCAGGTAATAGGCTGTGGCACTGCCCATAATGCCGCCGCCAATAATTACAACATCGTACATTTTGTGTTTCATTTAACCTCCTGATCAACGGCAATTATTTTTTACCTTAATATTGCCTCATGAACTGACTTTATAATAAATGTTTTGTTACCTCAATGTAAAATATTCCCCGATACAATTTTCTTGCTTAAGATCATTATTATATGAGACAATAATATCATAACAACTGCAACTTAATACGAGGAGGCAGAAATGAGAAAAATATTTTATGCTTTATTCGGACTGGCCGCAGTTACCGGGATTCTGTTAACACCCGGATGGGTTCAGGAGGCAACAGCAGGTCCTCATGTTAGTATCAATATTCCACTTCCTCCTCCCCCTCCTTTTTTGTTTCCAAGCCCTCCGAGAGTTATTGTAGTCCCACGTTCAGAGGTTGTCATAGCTCCTCACCCGGAGACGAGCTGGTTGTAGAAGCCGCGGGGCTCGTCGCGGGACAGCCCGATGCCGTAGAGGACGGAGTACTCGCCGTTGGCGTTGTACCGCGCATAGTCCAAGGAGGGCAGC
>JAWOHP010000114.1:0-11730 GCA_046485065.1 Desulfobacterales bacterium
AAGCCATTTTTCAAGTTGTTTGAGCCCGTCTTCAGTTGAAACCGCAGGCTCATAGCCCAAATCCCTTTTCGCAGCGGTTATATCGAACCAGTGGGAAGTTGCAAGCTCTTTTGCAACAAATTTCGTAATAGGCGGTTCATTTTTAATATTAAACAGTTTATATAAAGATTCAAAAAAAGATCCGGCAAGCAAAGCGAATTTTGGGTTTAAGGTCCGGGTTATCGGCGGAAGCCCTCCGGCCTTTAAAATATTGTTGATCATTTTCCAGAGAGGCACGGGCTTCCCCTGGCTTATGAAGTATATTTTCCCCGACAGGGATTTGTCATTTTCAAGAGAGTCGGCGGCAAGTATATGTGCACACGCCGCATTGTCTATGTAGATGGTATCAACAATGTTTTTTCCGTTTCCGACTATACGAAGCCTT
Source organism: Desulfobacterales bacterium (assembly GCA_046485065.1). Taxonomy (GTDB): domain Bacteria; phylum Desulfobacterota; class Desulfobacteria; order Desulfobacterales; family RPRI01; genus RPRI01. The sequence continues at coordinate 425 of JAWOHP010000114.1, forward strand.
TTTGCCTTTCTGATTATACGCGGGACAAGGTGGTTGTCGCGTGGGCCCCATATGAGATGAGGCCTCAATATAATCGTTTTGAGGCCGGAGGCAGAGGCTTTAAGGACATGCTGTTCCGCTATCGCTTTTGTTTGCGGATAGTGGGCATGGTAAACTGCGGGATAGGGGACCGATTCATCCGCGCCCTCCATATCGTTTCCGTCAAAAACAACGCTCGGAGAGCTTGTATGGACCAGACAGGAAATATCATGTTTCCGGCAGCCTTCAATGACATTTATTGTTCCTTCAACGTTGATTCCGTAATATTCGTCGTAATCGCCCCATACACCTGGTTTTGCCGCGGTATGAAATACTATCTCTTTTCCTTTGCAGGCATCCTCAACCGCTTTTTTATCCCTTATGTCGCCGAGGATATGCTCGACGTTGAAACGTTCAAGCTCAGGATAATATCTTCTTGAAAAACTCGTTATGCTGTCTCCTCTTTCAAAAAGAAACTTCGAAATTGCATATCCGAGGAATCCGCCTCCTCCGGTAACAAGAACCTTTCGTTGAAATTTAACAGACATAAATTATTATCCGTCCCGCCTTTTAATCTTTTTTTCAGCCCATACAGTGAGTTTTTCCCTGAAGATCTTTGAGTTATGCCTTATGTCAACAGGGAATGATTTGTGAAAAAGGATTGTTTTTATATCTTTTGTCAATTCATGTTCCGCAGCAATTTCGAGAAGCTCCTTTGCGAGTTTTGTTTTATCTGGGTTCGTACCGTGTTCAGGTTCAATGCATATGACCGGAACCTGATTAGGTTTTTCCCCGATTCCGACGAGGGCGCTTCTAAAGACCTCCGGATGGTTGTTGAATATGGCTTCGCAGGGAATCGTAAAAAGAGTTCCGTTTGAAGTTATCACGCGATGGCTTTTCCGGCCGAGAAACCAGATCCTTCTTTTTTCATCTTTTCTGCCGAGATCTCCCATCCTGTGCCATGTGAAATTTCCGTCTTTTATCTTGGAAAGCGCGTCTGCTTCCGGATTTTCGAAATATTGCCTAGTTACAAGATCGCCCCTGACCGTTATTTCACCGGCCTCGCCGTCCGGAACTATAATATTATCCGACCATTTTTCAAGCGGATCGTCACTTATCCTGATTATCCTGGCTTCTATTCCTTTTAAAGAAGTTCCAACGCAAATTCCATGACCCTGCTCGCTCAATCTACCTGTTTCGGACAAGATCTCTCTGCTTCCGATTGATATTACCGGGACAGCCTCTGTGGCACCGTACGGGGTGTGAATCTCGGCGTTTTCCTGAAGCATGGAGGAAAAGCACTTTATGTTTGAAAGTGAAACAGGCGCTCCCGCGGATACGACCCTTTTCAGAGAGGGAAGTTTTATCTCTCTTTTTTTGCCGTATCTTCCGACACGGTTTAAAAGGGCAGGAGAGGCGAACATATTTGTAACATCCTGATTGATAATCGCTTCGATTATTTTTTCAGGATTAACATGGGCCGGTTTTGTCGGATCCATATCAGGAATAACCGCGGTCATTCCTATTGCAGGATCAAAAAGAGCGAAGAGGGGAAATGTCGGGAGATCTATTTCATCTGCTCCTATCCTGAAGTGCTCTTTAATCTGACTCACCTGAGCATCAAAATTGCCGTGCGTGTATATTGCGCCCTTTGCTGGCCCGGTGCTTCCGGTAGTAAAAAGTATTGCCGCCGTATCGTTTCTTTTCGTCATTACCCGGGGATATGAGTCGCTTGCTCCGGTTTTTATTATATCAAGGGTATGCCCTCCCCAGAATAAGCGCCGTCCCACTGTAATCCATATTTTGACTGTTTTGAAGTAACCGGGAAATAATGTTCTAAGCACATGCGCAATCGGTATTCCGATAAATGCTTCGGGCCTTGTCGATTTAAGGCAGGAAAGCATTCTTTTTACACCCATGCCGGGATCAACTACTACGGGTATTGCGCCTGTTTTAAAGAGGGCGAAAGCAAGGGAGAAGAAATCAGCCCCCGGTTTTACCATCAGGACTGTTCTTGTCCCCTGATTTATACCCGCTTTATTAAGCCCGTGAGCTATTCTGTCTGATTCCCGTTCAAGCTGAAGAAAGGTAAGATGGGCATATGCTATACGGCCGTTTTTATCCCGTGAAACAGGGTAGACGACAGCTCTCTTGTATGGCTGGATTTCCGCCATCCTTTCAAGATGAGATGATACATTTATAAAATCATCATTTGATTTTAGCATTGTGCCTTTTACTGCATCAAATCGTACGTCTTTTTAAGAAGTCCTTTATAATGAAGGACACCTTTTCAGTTTCATCTTCAAGTATGTAATGTCCCGCATTTTCAAAAACATGAGTTTCAGCCTTTGGAAAGCGTTTCCGCCATTCGGCAAGATAATTTTCCGTGAAGACGAAATCATGCTTACCCCAGCAGATGAGCATGGGAACTTCCGAAAGGCGTTGAAGATTTTCTTCCACATCTTTAACTATTCTGAAACTCGGATCATTTTCGAAAAGAGGTATATCCTGTACGAATTTCAGAACAGCAGTTCTGTTCTTCCATGAATTATAGGGAGCAATGAGACCTTTTTTTACATCCTTTGAAAGTCCCTTATATGATGCCATATGAAGAGCGCTCAACGCAAACAGGTTTAACCCGAGAACGGCAATATCAGCAAATGGGCTTATTTTGCGTATTATTCGCAATCTTAAGGGGATTTTCTTTTTTTCCCCGGGCGGGAAGAAGGCTGCGGTATTCATAATAACAACAGAGCTTATCTTTTCAGGATTGTTTACCGCGTATGCCATACCTATCATTCCGCCCCAGTCATGGAGAATAAGTGTTATTTTGCCGTTTAGTTTAAGATAACCGAGAAATAAATCGATGTCTTCGATACGGGTTTTTAACCTGTAATCATAATCGGATGGTTCAGGCTTTCCGGAAAGCCCGCAGCCTACATGATCCGGTGCTATTGTCCGGAATTCCGGTGAAAGATCCTTTATGAGAGAGCGGAAATAGAAAGACCATGTCGGATTTCCGTGAATCATCACAACAGGATTGCCCGAACCCTCATCGATATAGTGGAATTTAATCCCTTTTATTTCCGTATAATTCGATTTGAACGGATAAAGATGTTTTATGCAGGAAATATCAATATGTTTTTCTATTGCCACTTAACTATCCATTATTATTTACCATTTTATACCGAGCATCAGGCAGTTGAGCCCGCTTCCTATTCCGAGGAAACCGACAAGATCACCATTCTTCAGGAATTCACGTTCATAAGCAATTGCAGCAGTCAGGGGAAGAGATACAGTCCCTATATTTCCAAGATACTGATACGTTGTAAAATCTTTTTCTTTCGGTATCCCTATTGACTCAAGGATGGTTTTCTGATGAGCGGAACCAACCTGATGGCAGATTATCTTGTCCGGTTTATCCACCGGCCATGAGAGTTCTTTCCTAAAAGCCTTAAAAGTCTCTATGCCGAGGACTACCCCGTTTTTAAGAACACCTACGGAATCAGTCTCCATTACATGAGGCTGGCTTGCAGGTATTCCGGTATCAGGTCCCCACCTGCAGAGTTTATGGTGCTCAGCGGCGCTCCGTATCGTACCGCCCATCAGCCTGTGCCCTCTCCCTGAGATAGCTTCACCAGCCAGAAGCACGGCCGCTGCGCCCGACCCGCCCGTAAGGGTAGCAATTGTTTTCCTGAACATATCCATGTTTTTCGATATCAGGAGTCGTTCTATAGTCGAGTCAACTATCTGGCGGGCCGATTCGCATGATACAACAAGACCGGCCCTGATCTGGCCAAGTTCTATGGCATTTGCAGTCAGCACCATGCCGTTTAGTACACCAAGACACGCATTTGAAACATCAAAAATATGTGTTTCGTGTGAAAGTCCTAAGCCATCCGCAACCGCACAGGCTGTTGCAGGCTCTAAATTATCTCTGCATACTCCTCCATAAACCAGCATGCCGATATCCTTTATGTCTATATCCGAGTCTTTAATTGCTTTACGACCTGCTGATATTGCCCCCTCATGCATTGTGTAACCTTCATCCCAGAAGCGTCTTTCTCGTATGCCGGTTATTGTTTCAAGCTGGCCTTTTTGAAAACGCAGGTGATCATAAAGAGGTTCAAGGCGCTTTTCGATGTCATCCGATGTTATGACATTGGGCGCAAGCTCATAGCCGAGCGAATCTATATAAACCTTTGAATATTGCATTTAATTTAAACTCCGAATTCTGGACTCCCGTTTTCACGGGAGTGACGACTGGGAATCAGCTTTATACCAAAGTTCTTCATTTTGTATATGTAAAGGCCATCAACTTTAAGATATCCGTCCGCTTTTATGTACGGAAAAGGTTCATCCCCGATTTCAGTTATGTATGTTTCAACCTCAATTTTTGTATTTTCTCTAATTATCTGCCCCCGGTAAAGCCAGTTATGAGGCAGCCCTGTTAACAGCGCAAACCTGTGGCTCTTTACAAGGTGTTTCCACCTCCTCATCGCAACAAATTTCACGGTCTGCAGGAAAGACTCTATTCCAAGAGATCCGGGGCATACCGGATCCTGATAAAAATGGGCGTCGAAAAACCATTCGGAAGGATCAATCTTTTTCTCACCATGCACATATCCGAGTCCGTTAGGCCCACCATTTTCGAAGTATGCTGCTGAATCTATCATTCGTAAAGCCTTTGAAGGCATCCTCATTTGAAATATGTTATCAAAAGCGTCGTCATCAGGAGTAAGGGGCGCTTCATCGGGAAAAATATGTGAAGTTCCGGTAGTAATTTCTTTCGGTAATAATTTGTATATCTCTTTATCTATGTCACGGATTCCAACCTGTTTTGAAAGGGCCTCATCAGAGAAAAATCCAAATACGGTATCTCCTTCATATATGATTCTGTCTTCCTGAAGGACCTGCATGTCAAATTCTTCTATAATCATATCTCCTGCCCCCGAGATTTTTTTTGCGCGCGCGCGCATGGTCACAGTTCCTGAATCGGGCCGTATTTCCGAGTGTAGCACCGCATTTCCGCCAAGATTTCTGAACTTTAAATCATTGCTGCTTTTCAGCGCTGATCCCATATATGCAGCAAGCCAGCCGCACGGTTGAAGCGCCAATTCAAGAAGAACTGCAAAAGGCATAGACGGTGAACGGTTTGCTTTGAAATACCATGCGTCATTCGGGACGTCATATTCTGCTTCTATCCATCCTCCAGGCTTCAGCGCCCATGGCTCATGTTCAATCGAGGTAATCCTGTCCATAAAGAGATAGGGCGGTCCGGGGAGTCTTGCTATGCGTCTTCCTGAATCAAATATTTTGTATTTATCTCCGAAAGCCTCTGAAGGTTTTCCGATGGAAAATGAAAGTATCCTTTCGCGGTCAAAGAGAGTTTTCTTCTTTTTGACAATTACATTCTTTGATTTCCATTGGGACTCGATTTCATCACGTGATATTCCTGTCATTTTCATCGACATCTCTTTGAAAAAAACTATCCTGTGTCCGTCCGCATAAATATAAGCGTCGGCAATCACGTACGGTTCCGGATTGTATCCGATCTCCTTTACTTCAACTTCATATATCACCTTACGCGTTTTCGGAGTGACTGGTCCTCGGCATTTTAAAATACTTTCAACTCCGGCAACAGGCTCGAAGTGTACTCCGGGTTTTTCAGTTACCCAGCCCATTCTCATAATAAAAACCCGCAAGGCATGCGAGCAGCATTCATACATTAGAGTTCCCGGCATTACCATGTCATCTTTAAAATGACAGGTAAGGAACCAGTCGTCGGGATGGATATCGGCTTCAGCCTTTATGATGCCGAGGCCAAAACGTCCATCTCCGGGATCCATACAAAGAATTCTGTCAATCAGCTTCATTCTTCCACCGGGAAGCCACAGCGAATCTGTCAGTTTAATTCCTTCAAAAGATTGCCCGAAACAGCCTGAAAGGTTTCCATGCCTGAGGAGATCCAGCCTGTTTTCATCGAAACTTTCCGTGTGAAAAGGTACAAGTTCTTTCCAGTCAGAAGGCTTTTTTCCTTCAACAGGGAGAGCATCTTTTTCCGTAAGGATAATTCCCCCTGAATTATTAACTTCTTCTTCGGTAAAAAATCCGGCACATCCGTCATGCATGCTTATCAGATGGGTTTCCCCGATATAGCCCTCAAAATTAAAAAAGAAAAGATAGGTCTCTTTCTGTTTCACAAACCTTTCGATATTTATCACATAGCGGATTATCTCGCCGGGTTGAGGCAAGCCGCGGTTAAATTTTACCGTTGCATCAAGCAGCCTGTAAGTCCTTTCACCTTTTACTGCAAGATCGATTCCGAGGTAAGAACAGAGAAAAAGATCGGCCTGACCGGCTTCAACGGATATGCAGACCGGAACCCGGTTTCCGTCAAGATACCACGCGCCGGGCAAAACATCATGTTCCGTGACAATCTTTCCGGATCCAAGAGAAGATTTTTCTCCGTCAACGGAGATTATTCTATCAACAAGCATAAGAGGCTCATCGGGAAGACGCACCCTTGCCCTGTATGTGTCAACAATTGCAAATTCAGGCCCCAGTACCTTTGCAACAGACCCTGTCGCGAACTCCATGCACATATTACGTGAGAATAGGGCTTCTTTCTTTACACTTAACCTGTTATCAGAAGTCATCTTTTCAAGCAGGTTTATCTGAAAAGAAAAAGTATCAGCAAAATTTTTTGCCAGTTCATTAGAAAAATCGAGATATTTATCGTGTGCTTTGGTGGTTGATTCAATGTTGCTCTTTATTGACTTTACCAATTCAATGTAATCTGTCGCGGTATGACCGTTAACTTTATAAATCTTTTCGTTAAAAGAAGGTATAATTGCAGTCTCTTCAGATTCGTTTGTGTTATCCGGTTCTTTATAATCATCTGTTTGTATATTTATCATGGAAAAGGCAGGCGCCTTGCCTCCGGTGGGCAATACAATCCTGCGGCCTTTATTTTCAGATAATACGTTTATTACCGGAGAGAATTCTTTGTAAATTCTGTCTGTATCAACAGGAATTCTCTCACCTATCATGGATCCCATGAATTTAATGAATGTAACATATTCATCTTCGCCTTTGACAGATGCAGAGGCGGCAAAGTGCGGCCTGTCCTGAAGAATTCTGCCTATCATTCTTGTGCATGAAGAAAGAGGTCCGGTTTCAATAAAAATGCGTATTCCATCTTTATACGCCTGCTCTACTGTTGCGGTAAAATCAAATCCCTGTATAGCCTGTTTCAATATGGAAGAAGCCACATTTGCGCTGTTCATTTCATATGATCGCCCAAGGGCACAGCTGTAAAAGGTAATTCCTTCAGGCTGATTGACCGGAAAAAGATGAAGCTCTTTATATTTATCGGCGACAGGGTTGACGGCATCGCAGTGTACAGTTACAACACCTTCGAGAAAAACAGCTTCGCAGGACAATTTTCTTATTAAAGCATCAACCTGTTTTTTCATGCCTCCTATTACGCATTCATCCGGAGTGTTTATTATCAAAAGCCTGACATATGGAAAAGCTGCCAGTGCTTCGTTTACATTCCCTGCCGGGCGGTTTACTACCGCGGCACACCAGTCGATGTCTTCACCGGAAGCTATATTCCATGCCGTACGGACGGCATTGCACGTGCCTGCAAGTTCTGAAGTAAAGAGGTCTGTTTTGAGCATTCTTTCGAGCATTTCACCATAGTTGGGCCATACATTCATTGCAAAATTGCCGGCAGACTCTCCGAGACTGTATCCTATTACAGCAGAAGGTTTAACCCCGAAATCGACCAGGAGTTTGGCTATAATTCCACTGTATGCAACTTGTCCGAAAATCATGTTTAAGGGGCTTGCGGCAATTTTTTGACTTGCCTCATCTTCCCACCCTTTTCTCCATGACCTTCGCCATGGAACGAAGTATTCAGGAACGAGCTGTGTTTTAAGCTTTTCTGTATCCGCATCCATTTTCCGCAGTATATCCGGGAAATAAATCCCCGTTCCTCTCCCCATTCCAAGATAATGATTTCCGGAACCTGGGAAAATAAAAGCCGTTTTATATTTTTTTCCGAGAGGGTCCGGGGAATAATAGATTCCACCCGGACCGTTCATTTTTTTGTGAGTGTCTGTTTCAACAATATACTTTGCATCTTTTATCCATTGTTGAAGATGATGGATATCCCCTGCTGCAATAGACAGGGCAAACTTTTTTGAACTGTCTGGTTTATTATGCTGATACCAATTAGACGCGCATTCGTTTATATCCTTTGCATTAATTATTTTACCTGAAAGAGAATCAATCCCGTCCTTGAGTTCATTTTTTGTATTGCCGTCAATAATGAAAAGACCGAAATTTCTTTGTCCTAAGGGGGTTCTCCTTTCTACGGATATGATTTCAGAAACTGTATCTGATTCAGGATATTCGTAGCCTTTAATAACAACATGCATGCAGTTTCCGTCATTTGTCATTGAAGATGTGCATGCTATACGGGGTCCATCGATTCTGTTCCTGTACCAGAATTGAGGCGATACGGGAAAGTGGAGATTGTTTTCAACTGTTATGGCCGGTTCTGTAAAATTTACAAGCGGCGGTATTATTTCATGGTAGAGGCAAAGGGAAGTTTTTATAAGGGAAGCAAGTCCTGATGCTGAACCGGGATTTCCGATATTTGGTTTGACAGAACCGACAGCGCATTTGGCGGAAGAGTTTTTGAATAATTGATTTAATGTTTCCATTTCAATGTTATCTTCAGGAGGATTTCCGCTTCCGTGCGCTTCGAAATAGCTTATGGAAAATGGTGAAACAGAAGCATCGTTTAATGCTCTTTCAAGAGAAAGAGAATAGGCTTCCTTCAATGCAGAGCGTGAGTTATGCCTGTTTGCACACGCCTTGCCGATGCCATCAATAACAGCATAAATTCTGTCGTTATCTTTTATCGCCCGGTCAAGATCTTTCAGGATTATTGCGGCAGCTCCCTCACCCGGCAGGGTTCCTTCTGATAAAACGTCGAAAGGAGCGACCTTGCCCCTTTTTGAATAACACTCTAACCTGTTAGAAATTATTATGTTTCGTATATCTCCGGAGAGGTCAACAGCGCCGATAAGCATCATATCGGCCTCTTTATGCCGTATAGCTCTTACACCGATTTCAACAGCCTTAAGGCCGGATGCAGAATCACATGAAACAACAAAGCTCGGGCCTCCGAAACGGAATTCCCGGGCAATCCTGCTCGCAATTATTCCGCCGAGAGCGCCGAGTGTTCTTGATGATGTGAGAGGTGAGTAGTACGCATCCTGAACATCTTTAAGGGATGAATTTAACAGATCCCACCGGAGGTGAAAATTTGTTGCCTCATAATCAAAGTCCGCTCCAATAATAACTCCCGTCCGATTGCGGATTTTCCTTATGGGCAGCCCAGCATCTTTCATTGCCTTTGCCGCCACGTCAAGAATAAGAAGATGCTGAATTAGAATATCGGGAATTTCAATAGGTGGAATATGAAACGAACCTGTATCAAAATCAATCTCCTTTATATAAGCTCCCCATGAACCCCGGCCGTCAAGAAGTTTATTGGCAAGCTCATCACATCCTTTCCAACGGTCTTCCGGCCTTTTGCATATGGCTGAATTGCCGTTGAATATTCCTTCCTGAAATTCCTTAAGAGATTTGAAGGTTCCAAAATGAGCATTCATTCCAACAATTGCTACAGGGGCCGTCAATTTCTCATCTGACGCGCGGGTCGGACATCTTCGTGTTGCGGGGTATTTCAAATGCCGGTGATCTTCACAGGGGATCCATTCTTCAAAAATAAGGTGGCCGTTAACTCCTCCGAATCCGAAAGCGCTCACTGCAGCACGAAGAGGTGTATGTTCATCTTTTCTTTTCCATTTTTCGGTATCTGTCTGGACCCTGAAAGGGCTGCAGTGTAAGGGACTTTTTTCAGGTGCCTTTGTAAAATTAAGAGACGGCGGTAGGGTTTTATGCTTTATCGCGAGAAGTGTTTTTATCATTCCTGCTGCGCCGGCGCCTGTCAGAAGATGACCGATCATAGATTTCACGGAGCCTATTGAACATTGGCCCTTTATCCATTCGGAATTTCCCCATAATCTTGAAAGGCTGTTAAGTTCTGTAATATCTCCTGCAGGAGTTCCGGTACCATGACATTCGATGAGATCAACATCCCATGGGTTCCAACCAGCTGAATCATAAGCCATTTTCATGGCGCGAATCTGACCTTCCGAATCCGGAGAAAGAAGGTTTCCTCCTATGTCATTCGAAAGCCCAATGCCGCGGATGAGGCCGTATATTGTGTCACAATCTCTTACGGCATCTTCGAGTCTTTTTAAAACAAGAATACCCGCTCCTTCTCCAACAACAAGTCCGTCGGCCTTTTCATCAAAAGGCGCGCAGCGCCCTGAAGGTGAAAGAGCTCGCAGCTGACTGAATCCGACCTGCGTATACAGGCAGTCGGGCCTTGATACTCCTCCTGCCAGCATGGCATCTGCTTGGAATGAATTAAGCTCGTCGCATGCAAGCTTTACGGCATATATGGAAGAAGCACAGGCCGCATCCAGGGTGAAGCTCCCGCCGCCCAAACCAAGACCAGCTGCAAGAATTGCGGCCGGGAGACTTGTTACCCTCGCTGAAAGAGCCTCTGCTCTCATTATATGCATGTTATAATAAGAGAGGGATTGACCAAACAGATTTTTACGATGTGACTGTCCGATAACTTTTCGTGCCAGCTCCGTAGATGAGTCGGTAGGAAGAGCTATGGCGGCAAGCGCGACTCCCATTCTTTTTCTGTCAAGGTTTTTTGTGTTGCAGGATAAGAAAGCTTCCCTGCCGACATGGAGTACAAACTGATAAAGAGGGTCTAGCTCATTTAATATATTTTCGTCTATGTTTATTCCGGCAGGATCGAATCTAAAGCCATTTATCAGACAGGCCTTTTTGGAATAGGCTTTATCAGGCCTGAATTTTTCTTCGTACATAAAGGGGAAAGGAACTTTCAATCTTTCTTCGGGTATTTCAGTCGTAAAGCCAATTTTGTTGACGATATTATACCAGAATGAATCAAGATCCATGGCCCCAGGGAAAAGGCCAGCCATTCCAACAACTGCTATCGGAGATTTAATATTCATTGCCCACTTTTAATTATTATTGAACCCGATTAAAAACAGAAGCGATATTTTAAGGCCGATTCTGTTTACTCAAAAATAAAATTTATATCCGACAATTGTTTTTTAGGCAAGAGACAAAATTTATATTACTGGCCATCGATATTGGTT
>JAWOHP010000009.1:0-4037 GCA_046485065.1 Desulfobacterales bacterium
AAACGATTAGTATACTGAACCGAAACAGCGAGCACTCCCCGTCCGCTCTGCGACGGGGAGCTTCAAACGTGCGATTTTCGGAAATGAATTATTATGTATCACGCCTGCCCGTTTATAAAAAGGAGCCGAAAAGAATCCCTTTCAACGGAAGGAAGTAGTATTCAGTTATACCATAGAAACAATAAAGCAAAATGAATTTCATTTAGATATGATAAGTTTTAGATTTTATATCTATTTCCCTGCTTCCATCTAATACACATCACATTTTTCATTCAGAATAAAAGTCACCTATCATTCCGTATATAAAATTATACCGGAAAAGAGGCAAAAATCAGCCGGGGGAAGCTACTACCAGGATGACACAATCCTCCCGGCCGTTGTTCAACAGGGCGTGACCGGACCCGGTCGGTATCCATGTAGCATCCCCTGGCCCGACCTGCCTGGATTCATCGTCCACCTTCATCAAACCCGTACCGCTCAATACAAAATAGATTTCTTCCATAGGATCAATATGACGCTCGATTTCCTTACCTGGCGATAGTCGGGCTATAGCCAGAAAACCGAGTTCTTTGAGCACGCGGCGGTCGAGAACCATCTGGGCAACAGCCCCGCCATGGGCCAAGTATGTGGTTTCAAGAACTTCCCTGTCCTGCAGGTTTCGGACTATCATAATACCTCCTGTATTTAACTATCATTTTCACTGACAATGATGTGATGAAGAAACTCCTATATCTTTTTTTTATAATTGACACAAATCTGTTTTTTATTTACTTGCGCCAACTGAAGAGTTATAATTATACAATTAATATCATTATTATTTTCAATTTATATCAATAGGCGAGATTAGATGTTGTGTAAGTCGATTAGAATTCTTCTATGCTGTTTAATCCTTTTTTTCATGGCCTCAGCAGCCTTATCAGGCTTGGAGCAGTCCGTAATGGGCGAAGGCGGTCCCAAGTTAGACGAGCTTATGATGAAAGCCGCAAAGTACGAATCCTCTGCCGGGAGCCATGACGACTACTGGCAGGCGGCAGCCATATACTGCGAAGCGTCAAAATTGGGAAGCATTGAAGCGCAGTATAGACTCGGAATGCTGTACGCATTCGGCAAAGGCGTTCCTGAAAACAGGGCATTCGCCGCGTCGATGTTTTCACTGGCCAGCCGGCAGGGACATGCCAAAGCTTTCGAAATGCTGGAGACCGTTCACTTTAAATCAGAGGAACTGCCCCCTTGTATGACATCGGATGCACTCCCTGAAAAGCGACCACCTCCTGTATTGGAAACTGCTGAAAATCATACCGAGCCGATTGACCTTTATCTTGAATCCCTGCCTGACAGCAAATCGTGGATCATAGACCTGGCAAATAAAATTTCGGGCTGGTATGGAATCGATCCCAAACTCGTGCTTTCCATCATAAGTGTGGAATCCGAATTTGAAACAAAAGCACGATCACCAAAAAGCGCGATGGGGTTGATGCAGCTTATTCCTGCCACTGCCGAACGCTTTAACGTAAAGAACGCTTTCAATGCCTCTCAGAATATCAGGGGAGGAATCGAATACTTGAGATGGCTGTTGTCTTATTATCGCGGCAGCATAGAGCTCGCAACAGCCGCGTATAATGCCGGAGAAAAAGCGGTGGATCGTTATCTTGGCATACCGCCTTATCCGGAAACGCGTGAATACGTCAAGCGCCTTAAAAAACTGTACCTGAGAAGCACGCATCCCTATGACGAAAAAATTACCGAGCCATCTCCGATTCTAACGAAGATACGCAGCTTGCGGAAATAAGATTCGCGCCGCAAGGATACTTTACATGAAAATAACAACAGCAAGACGAATCAGCCAGGCTTTTTTCTTCATCATAACAGTATGGTTCTGCGCCGTAACCGCATCAGGAACCGAGCGGTGGCAGCTTCGCGGCTGGCCTGTAAACTGGATAATCCAGCTCGACCCTCTTGCAGGATTAGGCACCCTGCTTGCGACCCATTCAATATACTCAGGCCTCATATGGGGGCTTGTTACAATTCTTCTTACCATTATCGTCGGACGATTCTTCTGCGGCTGGTTATGCCCGTTTGGAACACTCCATCATTTTACAGGCTATGTCGCAAACAGGAAAAAACCCATTGCCGATAAAACAGAAAAGAACCGGTATAAAAGCGCCCAGAATTTGAAATATGTATTTCTTATATTTCTTCTGAGCGCTGCCATGTCTGACCTGCTCACTTATTTTTCCGGTTTTTCGAAAAACAGACCTCTCTTATTCTGGGGTCTTGCCGCAGCCTTAATTGCTTTTTTAATTCTGCTCTCTTTGTTTGAAATAATGGCTAAGCCAAAAAATATTATTATTTCATTTCTTTTTATATTTGTATTTATCGGCTTTTTATCAATGCTGCCGCAAAACAGCCGAATTTTATCTTCCTCGCTTCAGACAGGACTTCTTGATCCGATTCCTCTTTTTTACCGCTCGGTCAACCTTATAATTATACCGCTTATGGACGGATCTTTTTTCAGTCTCTCTAAATCCCCGAGATTTTATGAAGGGACCTGGGTTATAGGCGCCGTTTTTTTTACGGCCGTCTTAATGAATTTATACATTCCGAGATTTTATTGCAGGTTTATCTGCCCTCTTGGAGCCTTGTTCGGATTACTTGGCCGTTTCGCAATCTGGCGGATCGGAAAATCTGAAGACAAATGTTCAACCTGTCTGATCTGCGAAAAAGATTGCGAAGGCGCCTGCCGGCCTTCGGCAAAAATACGGATAAGCGAATGTATACTTTGCATGAACTGTCTCCATACATGTCCGCACGATCTCATCGGATATGATACCGCCGTTTCGGCTTCAGGCGAAATAACATCTCCCGATCTGTCAAAAAGGAAACTGGCGGCATCCTTATTATCCGGTATTATAGCTATTCCCATGATCCGCATAAACGGAAGCACAAATCAGATTCAGAATCCCCGGCTTATAAGGCCTCCCGGGGCTCTTGATGAGCCGGGTTTTCTTTCCCGCTGCATAAAATGCGGCCAGTGCATGAAAATCTGCCCGACAAACGTAATTCAGCCCGCAATTTCCGAGGCAGGCATAGAGGGAATATGGAGCCCTGTTCTTGATTTTCGCATCGGAACGAGCGGCTGTCAGCTAAATTGCGTAGCATGCGGGCATATTTGCCCCACATCGGCCATACGTCCCTTGACCCTTGATGAAAAGACAGGAAAAAACAAATTTGCTTCAAACGGCCCTATAAGGATCGGAACCGCTTTTGTCGATCATGGCCGGTGTCTGCCCTGGGCAATGGATAAACCCTGCATAGTATGCCAGGAAAATTGCCCTGTAAGTCCTAAGGCTATCCTGACCAAGGAGTCATTCAGTTTTACAGGTAAGCAGGCGGTTATAAAAAGTTTAGATTCATCGGGCATTGAAACAGGAAAAGCTCAATTCAAACCGGATTCCCTTGCAACCGGAGATTACTATTGCAGGGTCTCCGGCGGTGATGAAAAGATGCGGCTCATAATAAGAAATTCGGAAAACTCACTTGAGGTATCACCCGCACTTCCATGGAAGCCGCCCCCATCACCAGGAAGCATTGTCGAAATTTATATCAGGTTGCAGAAACCTTTCATCGATCCGTCAAGATGCACCGGATGCGGAATTTGTGAACATGAATGCCCCGTGAGATCACAACGGGCAATCCGGGTTACATCCGATAATGAATCAAGAAACAAAACGGCGGCGATGATAATATAAAGAAGGGTTCAAGGGATCGAGGGTTCAGGGGTTCAAGTGAAAGAATAGTCCCAGTATTTGATGATTTAGAAGTAAAAGCGAAAGGAGCAGACAGATGAATAAAGAAGAACCGGGGTTGTCTAGAAGAGATTTTCTGAAAACAGCGGGAGCAGCAGGAATAGGTTCCATATTACTGCCTGTTGATTCCCTTGCCAAGATAACAGGACAGTTCGCTCAAAACACCGGTGAAGGACTTGTACCAAAAAGACCTTTCGGCAAAACAGGAGATAATGTCCCGATTCTGGGACT
>JAWOHP010000106.1:0-9050 GCA_046485065.1 Desulfobacterales bacterium
CACGGTTATCCAGGAATTCATAACCAACAAGACCCATGTCAGACCACAAGCCGACCCGGACCTGTGTACTGCCTGCGGCGCCTGCATCGAACAGTGCCCGGTGTCTGCTCTTGTAATGAAAGAGGATATCCCGGAGGTGGATCCGGATATCTGTATCACCTGTTTTTGCTGTCAGGAAATTTGCCCGGAAAAGGCGATGTCATTAAGATAAGAGATATCGGCCGGAAAAACACAGGAGGCATAATGATAGTCCGAAACCTGAAGGACAGGGAAGTTCTTGAAACCACATATTTGGCACATGGCGGGGCTATTGCCCAGATGGTTCTCGACCGCCGCGTACTCAAGGAGCTCGGTTTTCTGGCAGTCGCGCGACTTGCGCCCGGCAAGGAAATCGAGCGTCATATTGATCCGATGGAAGAAATATATGTTGTGTTGAGCGGCACCGGCTTGATGCAGGTTGATAATGAATCGAGGCAAGTCGGGCCAGGAGACGCCACCTGGATACCGACTGGCTCCGGTCACGCCCTGTTGAACAACGGCAGGGAGGATTGTGTTATACTTGTTGTAGCTTCATCCGGATGATTTTTGCCTCTCTTCCGTTATAATTTTTACACGGGACGCCGGGTGGCTTTTATTCTGAATGAAAAATGTGAAGTGTATTAAATGGAAGCCGGAAAATAGACATAAAATCTAAAACTTCCCGCAACTAAATGAAATTTATTTTGCTTTATTGATTCTATGGTATAACTGAATGCAGCTTCCTGCTGTGGACAGGTTTATAAACTGGCAGGCTTGATACATAATAATTCATTTCCGAAAATCGCACGTTTCAATATACTAATCGTTTGCTGTCCCTAAGAAGTTACTCCCGCAAGACCTTATACCCTCTGTGCATCAAAAAAAAATTTTTAAAAAAACCTGTTGACATTTCCTATAAAATTGATAGGAGAAATTCCTATAATAATGATAGGAATACATCCCGATTATATAATTCAGACATAATCTGCTAATAATGTTGAGGAAATAAAATGACACAGAGATTACTGTTGAGATCGAAGAAGGTCATAATGCCGGTCATTATTCTATTGATAATTTTTTGTGCAATAGATGGTGTATACAGCGTTGTAAAATCCGAAAAGGCAAGACCTGATATAATCATGATAGATCTTCCTGCAGTTGAGGGCGGTGAACAGATGCCGGCAGTGCAGTTTCGCCATGATACGCATACGGAAAAACTTGAGGAGAAAAAGGATTGCAGCACATGCCATCCTAAAGAAAACAATAAGTTTGTATTTAAATACAGACGCATAAAAGACAGCTCTGCTAAAAATGATATGGCTGTCTATCATGACAACTGTATTGCCTGTCATTCACAAAACAAAAAGAAAAATAACCCTTCAGGACCTCTTGCCGGAGATTGTCGCTCCTGCCATAACCTTAAATCAAGAATAAATAATTCATCGAAGCGAATCGAGTTTGATAAGTCGCTCCATTTTCGGCATGAATCGTCAGTTGATATAAAGCCTTTAAAAGAAAAAGATGATGTTAATTGCAGTGCGTGCCACCATAAATTCGATAAGAACATAAAAAAAACAGTCTATGTAAAAGGCGAGGAAGAAAGCTGCTTTTACTGCCATAAAGCTGTAAAAAGCGAAGAAGCTTCTTCGATTCAAACGGCATCGCATTCCGCGTGCGTGAATTGCCATCAGACATTAAAAGAACAGGCAAAAGTTGCAGGACCTGTTGAATGTAAAAGTTGCCATGATAATGCCGAACAGAAGAAAATAAAAACTGTTAAGTCAATTCCCCGAATGAAAAGAAATCAACCAGATACAGCTCTTCTGGCAAACTGGGCAAAAGCACCTAAAATAAATGAGAAAACAATCGGCAAACAATTAAACCCCGTGCCATTCGATCATAAGTCGCACGAAAATAAGACCGAAAACTGCCGATCCTGCCACCATGAAACGCTTAAACCATGCGGTGACTGCCATACGGAGACCGGCATCAAGGAAGGCGGATTTGTGCGGCTGGAACAGGCGATGCATAACGGCAAATCAGAAAAAAGTTGCATTGGTTGCCACAAGACAGCACAGCTTGAAAAAAGCTGCGCCGGCTGTCACACCACAATAGCTGAAAAACCTCTTTCAAATGAAAAATGCATAGTTTGTCACAGCATAGACAAAACAGAGTTGGGCTCTTTTCCCGTCAGCAAGGAAAAACGGGCAGAAATTGCACGAAGAGAATTAAATACGAAGATGAGTATAGCCAGAAAGATTCCTGATGAAAAAATTCCTGAAAAAGTCATCATTGGTGTCATAAAGGACAAATATGAGGCGGCAAATTTCCCGCATCGCAAAATTCTACGAAGCCTCGAGTCAAAAATAAAGGATAACAAAATCGCAGAATATTTTCATACCGACAAAAATACGTTGTGCCTTTCCTGCCACCATAACAGTCCTGTTTCACTTGAACCGCCAAAGTGTGCGTCGTGTCATGGCGCAACTTTAAACGGCAGTCAGGATGGTCGGCCGGGTCTTAAAGGCGCATATCATGGACAATGTATTACGTGTCATCAGGTTATGGGTATAAAGGAACCGGCGGCTACGGATTGCACAAAATGTCATAAAGAAAAAATAAGTTAGCAACGTTTCAGATAACAAAGATAGAGGTGTGACCATGGGTATATCCCGAAGACAATTCCTTGGCTTTTTAGGCGCAGCTGGAACTACTGCTGTTTTGGGAAGAAATACCGAGGCCGCGTCGGATAAGGTATTTAAAGGTTATCCCGGCAGTTTTGGTGTTCTCCATGATATAACACGCTGCATAGGCTGCAGAAAGTGCGAAGAAGCCTGCAACAGGGTCAATGAACTTCCATTACCCGGAATTCCTTTTGATGATCTGAGTGTCTTAAATACAAAACGCCGTACACGGCCGGACGCTTATACCGTCGTAAACCGCTTCACTCAAAATAGCGACAAACAGCCTGTATTTGTAAAGAACCAGTGCAACCACTGTTTAGAACCTGCCTGTGCTTCCGCATGTTTTGTCAAGGCCTTGAGAAAGGTTAAAACAGGGGCTGTGACCTATGATGCATCTCTTTGCGTCGGGTGTAGATATTGCATGATAGCATGTCCTTTCAATATACCTGCATATGAATATAATAACCCGCTTACACCCCGAGTGATGAAATGCACCATGTGTCACCCCCGTATTGAAAAAGGATTGCTTCCCGGTTGCGTTGAATCATGCCCGAAAGAAGCCCTGACGTTCGGCACCAGAGAAAAGCTTCTCAAGACAGCTAATCAAAGAATAGAGAAGTACCCAGACAGGTATATCGATCATATTTATGGAGAACATGAGATGGGCGGAACCAGCTGGCTTTATCTCTCCGGCAGGTCATTTAACGATATCGGTATGAGAGATGATCTTGGCATTCAGCCTGCGGCTGTTTATACATCCGGGCCGTTGTCTGCCGTACCTATTGTTGTTGGTCTGTGGCCTGTTCTGCTGACCGGGCTTTATGCCATATCAAAACGAAAAGAGAAAATCTCGGAAGAGGAACGGATTGAAGCAGTTTCCCGCAGCATAGCTGATGTCAACGAGAATATGAAAATTAAAATCGCAGCTATAAAAGATGATATGGCAAAGGAGAAAGAAGCTGCAATTAATTTAGAAGTAAGAAGAGCTCTTGAGGAGGCCGCCAAAAATTCTGAATCCGGGCAAGCTGAATCTGGAAAGGATGAGTTATTAGATAAATCCGGGGAGGAAAAATAGATGTCACAGGAGATCGATCGTATCAATAAATCCATTTTTACACCTTTTAATATAATAGCAGGCACTGTCATAATTGCCGGTCTGATAGTAACGTTTCTGAGATTTACAAAAGGGCTTGGAGCGGTAACAAATCTCGATGACAACAACCCGTGGGGTATCTGGATAGGATTTGATCTATTGTGCGGTGTAGCACTTGCCGCAGGCGGCTATGTGACGTCCGCCGCGTGTTATATTTTCGGTTTAAAACGATACCATTCTGCAGTCAGACCGGCAATTCTTACCGCATTTCTCGGGTACGCACTTGTTGTTTTGGCGCTGCATTATGATGTGGGTCGGCCATGGCGCCTGCCTTATCCTATATTTTTATCACAGGGAACGACTTCTCTTCTGTTTGAAGTAGGTTTATGCGTCTTTCTTTATCTTTCAGTACTTTTTATTGAATACAGTCCGGCTGTCCTTGAATGGCTCGGCCTGAAAAAAATCCGGGATCTGATTGTCCGTTTAACACTTGTTTTGACAATTTTTGGCGTAATTCTTTCCACATTGCATCAATCTTCTCTTGGTGCGCTCTTCATGATCGCACCATCCAAGCTTCACCCGCTGTGGTATTCAAACTATCTGCCGGTTTACTTTTTTATCTCAAGTATTTTCGCAGGGTTATCCATGGTGATTTTTGAGGGATCCCTTGCGCATCGTTATTTTCACTACAAGATGGATGAAATTCATCTGAAGGAAAGCAAAGATGTGGCTTTAGGATTCGGGAAAGCCGCATCCTTTATAATGATGGGATACGTGGGAATAAAATTAATCGGCATATCAATAGATAACAATTGGCATTATCTTACTACGAGCTGGGGCGTCTGGTATCTGTTTGAACTGATCGGTTTCGTGGCCCTCCCGGCTTTTATCTATGCCATAGCTGCTCGGGAGAAAAATCTGCGTCTTGTGAGATGGGCTGCGTTAATTTCAGTTTTTGGAGTTGTTTTGAACCGGTTGAATATATCTATAGTCGCATTTAACTGGCAGCTACCCACCGCCGAGCGATACTTTCCCAGCTGGAGCGAAATAACAATCTCATTGTTTGTTGTAACTGTCGGTATAGTTTTTTACCGGTTTATTGTTACAAGGATGCCTATTTTCTACGAGCATCCTGACTATCAGCATGACAACTAGAATGAAAGGCCTCATTGATATGGACAGAGTTTTTTATACACTTCAAGATTTTATGCTTCACTCCAAAAGCGTCACATATATTCTGATAGGAGGAATTCTGATCGGTTTGATGCTTTTCTGGATTTTTCTGGCCGGCAGAGATGAAAAAAAGCGCACTTTTTAAGTATGTAAAAGGATAGATAAGGGAGGCATTTATGTACAAATTTTTAACCGGACCCATGTTCTGGTTATCCTTATGCATTTGTCTGATCGGCATGATTGTAAGATTTGTGCTGTATTTCAAAGGATTAAGCTGGCAGCTTGACCGTGTGGCATATAAGGCATATCCGGCTCAGGGCTTCAAAGGAGCGGTAAACTCCATATTAAAATGGCTTATCCCTTTTGGAACTTATGGCTGGCGGAAACAACCGTTTATGACATTAATATTTTTCGGGTTTCACATAGGAGCTGTAATCGTTCCATTATTTCTGCTGGGACACAATGTTTTTTTAAAAGAAAAAATCGGAATATCTTTTATTACCCTGAATCCTGTACTTGCCGATATCTTGACATGGTCTGTTATCGTCAGCGCATTTTTTCTTATTCTGAGAAGAATTTCCCTGCCTGAAGTAAGAATTTTAACAACTACATATGATTACTTTATTCTGTTTCTCTCTGTGGCGCCATTTATTACCGGTCTTATTGCCAGATACGAAATCGGCAATTACTCATTCTGGTTAACAGCACACATTCTATGCGGTGAGGCCCTTTTGATCGCCGTTCCTTTTACAAAGCTCTCGCATATAGTTCTTTTCTTTGCTTCAAGAGCTCAGCTTGGGATGGATTACGCGATAAAACGCGGCGGGATGAAGGGGAAAGGCATGGCCTGGTAGAAGAAAAACGAGGCAATGGAACACAACAATCAAGGAGAAATAAGACATGCCTGAAGGAAAATATTGCAACAAAAAGCCAGTTGAAACCGAAGAAGAACTAATGGAGCTTCTGAGCGATACCGGCGGGAAAAAATATTACGAGGAGATGAAGGAGCTTGATGTTGACAGCGAACTTCTCTGGAAAACGATCGGTAACACACTTAAGTCCAGAACAAAGACCTGGCTTGAAATATGCGCTCATTGCGGTATGTGCGCGGACAGTTGTTTTCTTTACCTTATCAATGATCGTGACCCCAAGCAGGTTCCTGCCTATAAAATTCAATCCACTCTGGGTGAAATTGTCAAGCGCAAAGGGAAGGTGGACAATCAATTCATGCATATGGTCATGGAAACTGCCTGGGCGAAGTGTACCTGCTGCAACCGTTGCGGCATGTATTGTCCGCATGGAATCGACATGGGCGTTATGTTCGGTTATCTGAGGGGATTATGTTACCAACAGGGTTTTGTCCCCTGGGAATTGAAAATCGGCGCAGGCATGCATCGCATTTACCGCGCACAGATGGATGTGACAAATGAAGATTTTGTTGAAACATTCAAATGGATGGTGGAAGAATATGAGGAAGACTATCCTGGCCTTGAGGTTTCTGTAGATAAAGAAGATGCCGATATTTTATACACGGTTAATGCGAGAGAAGTTAAACACTATCCTGAAGATCTTGCCGAGGCTGCGATTCTTTTTCATTTAGCAGGCGAAAACTGGACGATTCCTTCAACAGGATGGGAGCAGACCAGCCTGTCCATGTTTGCCGGAGACTGGGCGGCTTGCAAGATGCAGGTTGAGAGCGTTTATTCCGCAATGGAAAGATTAAAGCCTAAAAGGATGGTTGGAACTGAATGCGGCCATGCACACAGAGCCACTGTAATAGAAGGTCCATACTGGGCCGGAAGAAGTAATGGGAAACCGCCTGTTGAATCAATACATTATGTTGAATGGTTGGCGGAAGCATTAAGAGAAGGCAAGCTTAAAGTCAATCCGGCAAAACGGATCAAAAAAAAGGTCACTCTTCAGGATTCATGTAACTATATCCGAAACAACGGGCTAAAGGAAATTACACGTGAAATCATGAGCTATATAGTTGAACCAGGATATTTTGTAGAGATGACACCGAACAGGGAACACAATTTTTGCTGCGGAGGGGGCGGTGGTTTTAACGGGATAGGGATATTCAGGCCTCAACGAAACAAAGCGTTAATAACCAAGAGAGATCAACTTATGAACAGCGGCGCAGAACTTGTAATATCGCCGTGTCACAACTGCTGGGATGCAATCCGGGATCTTGAAGATGAGTATAAAATCGGCATTAAATGGTCATTTTTGAAACCGTTACTGGTCAGCATGGTTGAAATTCCTGAGCACCTGAAACCGAAAGAATAAGATGTCCGACATCTGTGGTACATACCCAAATCCAATAATGATGAGGTGAATCATGTTTAAAAATATTTTATTTGCCACATCCGCCACTGAAGCAAGCGATCATGCTGCACGAGTAGCCTTCAATATGGCACAGATATATGATGCAAACATATCTATTTTCCATGTTCTGGGGGTTCCTACACGTGGTTTCAGTCAAATAGTAATGGACGTAAAAACCAAAGAAAAGGTCGAAATCGACGACGAATACATTGCCTGGGTTGAAGAGGAAATTAAAGTTCATTATTCCAAACAGCTTAAAACGGCAAAATCTTACAATATTAAAGTCCGCATCGGTTTTCCTCATCGCGAAATATTAAGGGAAGCAAGAATATCCGCTCCGGATATTATCGTGCTTGGAGGCAGCACAGGGAATGATGAAGATTCAGTTTACAAAAAAAGTACGGTTGGATCAACGCTCCAACGGGTGGCTAAGGCTGCGCCATGCCCTCTCCTTGTTGTAAACCGACCGGCGGCATCCTTCTGGGGTGGAATATCTAAAGTTGTTTTCGGTACGGATTTTTCCAAGGCATCAGACGCCGCTTTTAAATTTGCGGTAAAACTCACAAAAAACCGCGGGTGTGAGCTCAATATATTTCATGCGCTCGACATAAGCAGTATGCACATGGGAAGGCTGCTCACACAGGATGAAATCGAATCGCAAATAAGAGAATCCTTAAGACGCATCCGGGGCCGCTACATTGATGAAATGAAAGAGGTCAAGGACTACTCTTTCGATGTCTGGGAAGGTTTACCATATATTGAAATCGTAAAATACGCGCGGGAAAAGCATGCGGATCTTATTGTAATGGCGCATCATACGCAAAAAACATCAAATGAAGATGCAAGGCTTGGAAGCAATATCGAACAGGTGATTGTCAGAGCCGGATGCCCGGTCATCAGCATTAACAAATAAAACTTCACGATAAAAAGAGAGGATATAATGAAAAAAATACTCATGGTAGATGATGACGCTAATATTATTGAATACCTCACCACGCTTTTTGAAGACAATGGTTTTGTCACTTTTGCTGCGCACAATGTCAAGGAGGCTATCGAAATAGCCAGAAAAGAGATTCCGGATCTTATAACTCTGGATCTGGAAATGCCAGAAGAGTGGGGCCCACGTTTCTATAGAAAATTATCACAGGAAAAAAACCTGAAAAATATACCTGTAATTGTTATCAGTGGACTGTCAGGATGCGGTCAGGCAATAGGCAAGGCAATTGCATGCCTGCAAAAACCCTTTGACAAGGATGAATTGTTGAAAATTGTTAAAGAAACTCTCAGATAAAACAAACAGCCCCCCAATGAATGAAATGTTTTAGATATGGCCAACGAAATATTGATCGTAGATAAAGACATCAGTCATGCCAAAGCTCTGGGAATATACCTGGAGCGAAAGAAAATGAATGTCTATTCGGCAAGAAACAGCAACCAAATCATTAAACTGTTTGACAGAATAGATATTAAAATTGTTCTAGCTAATGCGTCAAACTCACGCCCTCTTGCGCAGATGTCTGCTTGGCCTTTTCATAGGCAGCCAGCGTTTGACGCAGTTTTTCCGGATCAACCGCAACCCATTTGTTTTTGATCAAGGCGAGCCCTTCCGATTCCTCAAGAAGCGCTCTTGCCTCGGATTGCGTTAGGGTCAACTCCCCGATCATGAGTTTCATATCAAAACCCAAAATCGCATCCATCCCCACATGCGCCGGCCGCTTTTCACCGAACTGAAGGGTGAGCCGCGAGCCGTGCGG
>JAWOHP010000152.1:0-3429 GCA_046485065.1 Desulfobacterales bacterium
CTGGGACTCGATATGGACCTTGAAGCCGATCTTGGCATTGATTCAATAAAAAGAGTTGAAATTTTCTCATCAATAGAAGAAAAAATTCCGGGGATTCCGTCCATACCTCCCGAAGCCATGGGATCACTTAAAACACTGGGGAATATAATAGATTACTTATCGGGCGTTACTTCAGGCAATAATAATCCAATCGCAAATGCGGACAAAGCCATTTCGCAGGATAATATTAATATTCAGCGTAAGGAAGAACTTTTTGAAAACATCATAAAGGAAACTCTTATTGAAACAATAAGCCATCTGACAGGATATCCGGTCGAAACACTGGGTCTCGATATGGACCTTGAAGCCGATCTTGGCATTGATTCAATAAAAAGAGTTGAAATTTTCTCATCAATAGAAGAAAAAATTCCGGGGATTCCGTCCATACCGCCCGAAGCTATGGGATCACTTAAAACACTGGGGAATATAATAGATTACCTTACCGGATCCGGGGCGCCGGATATATCATCTCCTGCTCCTGATTCTGATAGATTATCTTCGGATAAAGTTTCAATTGAAACGCAACAGCGAGGGCAATCTCTGCTGCTTCCAACAAGAAACGTTATCTCAATTGTTGAAAAGCCGCTACTTTCATCTAACGGACTTTTTTCTCCGAGCGGCAGAATATTTATAACCGATGATAAGGGCGGCCTTTCAAAAACGATTATTGATGAACTTTCATCTCTTAATATTGGAGCTGAACTTGTCAGCCTGAAAAACTTTATAAATGTGTCGGATCTATCCGATATAGGCGGTCTTGTCATTATACCCGAAAAAAAACAAAACGACGAATCCCTGCTGGAAGATGCTTTTCTTGCTGCACGACACGCCTCGCACTGTTTAATTTCTTCCGGGAAAAAAGGCAGGTCAATATTTGCGACCGTATCCCGCCTTGACGGCGCTTTCGGATTCAAAGGCCGTGGAATCGAATATCCATTTCAGGGTGGACTTGCCGGACTTGCTAAAACTGCCGCTGTCGAATGGCCTGGGGTTTTATGTCGCGCAATAGATGTTGAGCCTGAATGGAATGACAACACAACTATAGCAAGGACGGTTATAAAAGAGCTGCTATCATCGGAGCAAAACGTTCCGGTTGAAATAGGCATTGGTCCTGAAACACGCCTTATTCCTGAATTAAGGCCATCTCCATACCCTGAAGGCAAAATAAATCTTGCCACGGAAGATGTTGTTATAATCACGGGCGGTGCTAGGGGTATAACTGCTTCGGCGGCACTTGCCCTTGCGCAAACTGCGAAACCGGTGATCGTGCTTCTTGGAAGATCTCCTGCGCCATCACCTGAACCTTTATGGCTTTCAGCTCTTGAAGATGATATCTCAATCAAAAAAGCTGTACTTTCAAACCATTTTAGCGGGAACAATGCTTCCCCCAAGGAAATAGAAACGATCTTCCGAAAGTATATGGCAAACAGGGAGATTGCAAGAAACCTCGAAAAGCTGAAAAAGGAATGCAGAAATATAGCATACTACTCTGTTGATGTAAGAAACAAGGACGCAGTCGAAGGAGTAACCAACCAGATTCGCTCAAAGTACGGTCGAATAAAGGCAATTATTCATGGCGCGGGAGTTCTTGAAGACCGGTTTATTATAGATAAAACAATAGATCAATTTAAAAGAGTTTTTGATACCAAGGTAAGAGGGTTGAGTTTTCTTCTTTCAGCAACAATAAATGAACCCCTTAAATACATAGTAATTTTTTCATCAATTACTGCGCGAATCGGAAACAAAGGACAGGTTGATTATGCAATGGGTAATGAGGTGTTGAACAAGATTGCTCAGAGGGAAGCTATAATCAGGCCTGATTGCCGTGTAATATCTATAAATTGGGGTCCATGGGATGGCGGAATGGTGTCAGAAACTTTAAAGCGTGAATTTAAAAGAAATAATATCGACCTGATACCCGTTCACAAAGGAGCGGAATGCATGCTGCTTGAAATGATGGGTGATAAGAACAATCCGGTTGAAGTCGTAATAGGTTCAAATATTATTTCAAAAGAAGAGAATCAGGCTCTATCCTTTAAACGTGAAATAGATGTCAAAACATATCCTGTTCTTGGATCACATATTATAGACGGGAAACCGGTTGTTCCTTTTGCGCTTATGACCGAGTGGCTCGGACATGGGGCCCTCCATTTAAATCCCGGGCTTTTTCTTCATGGCCTTGATGATATCAGGCTATTAAAAGGGATAAAGCTGGATAAAGATAAAAAGCTGATACGTCTTTTGACAGGCAAGCCTGTTAAGAAAGAGCCTTTCTTCGAAGTAAACGTTGAAATAAGAGACGGAATGAAAGACGGAGTCGAAATAATACATACACGTGCAAAAGCAATCCTTGCAGATTCAATTATTACGAATCCTCCTGAATATAACATTCCCGAAAATATTTCGTCGAAAATTTATAAACGGAGCATGGATGAAGTATACGATAAAATTCTCTTTCACGGATCAGAGTTGCGTGGAATAAAAGAAATTATCGGTTATTCATCAAAGGGAATGGTCGCACGCATCTCCCCTGCCCCTCATCCGGATAAATGGGTGAAAGATCCGTTAAGGAGCCGGTGGATATCTGATCCGCTTGCGCTCGATTCTGCATTCCAGATGGCCATTCTGTGGTGCTATGAAGAACTGCAACAGCTATCTCTCCCAAGCTACTGCCGGAATTATCGACAGTACTGCAGCAATTTCCCATCCGATGGAGTTACCGCAGTTCTTGAAATAAGGGAGGCCCTTAAGCATAAAATAAAATGTGACATTACATTCCTTGACACCGATAACATTGTTGTTGCAATGTTAAATGGATACGAAGCAGTGATAAGCAATTCCCTTTTCAAATCATTCAAACCGCAATGAAATCTCTTGCAATATAAAAATAATGATAAAAAATTATATCCATCAGCCTCTCAATTGTGAAGTCACGTCAATTGGAGGCTATTATGTCATTACAAAAGAAGTGAGAATTCCTCTGGGAGAACGTAATATATTCTATGTGACAGGTTACGCTGTTTTAGATACTATATGCTGCGGAGCAGCAGGATGCGCGTTTGTCAATGTACCAGGATTTATATTAAGCTGGAAAGATAATATTAACCCGGATAATTTTTATGTTTCAACAGTTGAGCCTGTTACTGACTTCGATATTCAAAACGAGATAAAAGAGATTGTTAGAAAAAAAGAAGGGATAAATCAGGTCAATTTTGATTTATAACTTGACCACATGATCATCGGAGTCAATCAGTGATAAATATATTGTTCAAATGGATGATTCTCACATCAGCAATCATGATAACTTCTTACCTGATCGACGGAATACAGGTTGCTGATATTTCATCAGCCTTTCTTGCCGCCGCAGTCCTCGGAATTTTGAATCTTTTT
>JAWOHP010000028.1:0-8228 GCA_046485065.1 Desulfobacterales bacterium
GTTTCATAATCGGGATAATTGTTAAAACAAAAATCGGAAAATTCATACATGAAAATCTTGAAAGAAGGATACTGAAAACAGCTCCGGGATACAGCACTATCAAGGAAATTGTAATGCAGCTTATCGGAAAAAAGTTTCCATTTTCTTCCGTGGCTCTTGTAAGACTTTTTCAAAATGATACTTTAATGACAGCTTTTATAACAGATACTCACGAGGACGGAAGTTGTACCGTATTTATTCCTACTGCCCCAAATCCGACATCCGGCTTTGTATATCACGTTAAAAATGAATATATACAGCATGTTAATATTTCTGTTGAAGAAGCAATGAGATCGATTATCACATGCGGAGCCGGTTCAAATAAAATCCTTAATAACCGCAAACCGGCATGATAACTTACAACAAACTCATTAATTTCGAGAAACCAGTTGGAAGTCATATGCGAACGGATTTGAGATTTTTGGGAAACAGATTTTTAAATTACCGAGCGTTAAAAATCACAAGGCTTTGAGGGCGATATCCCCAATCTTCTTGTGATTTAGCGAGGTAGTTTAAAAATCTCCAAAAAGCTCATTAAGAGAGCATATTAAGACTTCCAACGAGTTCGTCGTAAACAGGTTGCCGCAAAGCGGTATAAAACACGGCTTTTTACGAAGCCGTCAAATACGGTGTGATTTGATATTTGAAACATATATTATAATGTTTTGTATCGGATGGTGGATTTAATTCCTGATAAT
The DNA here is from genome assembly GCA_046485065.1 of Desulfobacterales bacterium. Classification (GTDB taxonomy): domain Bacteria; phylum Desulfobacterota; class Desulfobacteria; order Desulfobacterales; family RPRI01; genus RPRI01. Next base: position 738 of record JAWOHP010000028.1, read on the forward strand.
GTTCCGTACTGCCCGCCGTATCAGGATATTTGAGGAAGAGGCTACTCCTGAATTAAAAAAATGGCCAAAGCTGAGCATAATAATAACCGCATGTAATGAAGCCAAAACTATAAAGCCGGCTATAAATACGCTTCTTGAACAGGATTATCCTAATTTTGAAGTATTGCTGATAGACGACAGGTCAACAGATGGAACCGGAGCAATTATCGACGGAATTGCTGCGAAAGATTCAAGGATTAAAGCCGTGCATATCGAGGAACTTCCTGAAGGCTGGATCGGGAAAGTAAATGCATTAAATACAGGAACAAAGATAGCCTGCGGCGAATGGTTGCTTTTTACGGATGCGGATATTCACTTCAGGCAGGGTACTTTGCGGAAGGCCTTGTCATTGGCTGAAACAGATGAGACAGATCATCTCGCCCTGTTGCCGAAGCCGACCGCCAATTCCTTCTGGTTTGATGTTGTCATACACGCGTTCGGAGCGATGTTTCTTTACGGTACCGGCGCTGTAAATGCAGGCAGACCCGGATCGAAGTCGTTTGTCGGTACTGGGGCTTTCAATCTTGTAAGAAGAACCGCTTTTGATAAAACTGAAGGTTTTTCATGGCTGAAAATGGAGCCGGTTGATGATGTGGGACTCGGATTAATGCTTGCTGTTTCAGGGGCAAAAAGCAGTTTTGCTATTACAACCCGGGATATTTCAGTTGTCTGGTATCCTTCCGTTAAGGCCATGTTCAAAGGTGTTGAAAAAAATATATTTGGAGCAGTTGCAAATTACAGTTTAATCAGGATGATAATTACTGTGGCGTTTATTTGGGCGTTTTCCCTTGCCCCTTTTGCGGCGCTGATGTTTTTTAATGTACCGTTTCTTTTTATGCTCGGTATAATTACTTATGTTTTTATGGCCTTAGGAGCTTTTTTCTTTAAAGAAAAATTCGGACAGAAATTTTTTCCCCTTTTCCTGGTTCAGATCGGGCTTTTAATAATTTCGGCCATGTTTTTGCGTTCAGGAATTATATGCAAACTGAAAGGAGGAATTGACTGGAGAGGAACAAAATATAAAACTGAAGATCTTCTGGCTGGCCAGCGCTTGAATATGGGAACTCTGAGAATGAAAAAGACTGATTAAATAAAAACTCTTATTGGTTATATTTTTTTTCTAATATTATCTTTTCTTCTTCTGTTATTTTACCCAGCTCAACCAGGAGGTCGCCAACACCATTTTGTCGCAGCTCATCAATTTTAATGATCGATTCGCTTTTCTTGCCCGTCATGTTAAAAAAAGTATATTTTAATGAAGGCTCGGATTTTTTCAGTAAAAAAAATTGCTTGCCTTCAAAAAGAAAATGATGATCCATTACAAAATATGCACTATATGCCAGTAAACCTATCAGAATATATTTTTTAATGGTCTTATACATTTATGGCTTCTCCGTATGAAAAATATTAAATTAAAAGAACGGAATATGCTTTTTTTAATATCTTGGATTGAACACATATCATCTTTAATTGTTGCGGTCAATATTGCTATGTATTATTGAATTTAGATAGCAATCTCAAGCCCCGCTGCTTGCGGTGGAAATCTTCAATTATATTCTTTCTGACTATTAACTTCACTATAGAATGAAAGGAGCCAAAAGCGTGTGTGATACTTTCGTTGTTCTGCCTCCGGCAACTATTGACGGTTCAGTCATATTCGGGAAAAACAGCGACAGGGAGCCTAACGAGGCTCAGGCGCTCGAATTTCATCCGGCCGGACTTTATTCGGATAAACAAAAATTAGAATGCACCTATATCCGTATTCCGCAGGCCAGAGAGACTTATGCCGTAATCCTTTCACGACCTTTCTGGATGTGGGGAGCTGAAATGGGGATTAATGAAAAAGGGCTTGCCATAGGAAACGAAGCAGTATGGACGAAAATCGAAATAAGCAAGAAAGGGGGCCTGACCGGCATGGATCTTGTTCGTCTTGCTCTTGAAAGGTCAGAATCAGCCGAACAGGCTCTTGAAACAATCACAGGCCTTTTATCGGATTACGGGCAGGGTGGAATTTGCGGGTACGAAGATAAGAAGATGGCCTACCACAACAGTTTTATCATGGCTGATCATAAAGAAGCATGGGTGCTTGAAACAGCCGGGCATTTCTGGGCGGCAAAAAAAGTTAAAGATTACTATTCGATAAGCAACGGCCTTACAATCGGAGAGGACTTTGACAGGAGTCATCCCGAGTTAATTGATCATGCGCGAAAGAAAGGATGGCATAAGAAAGGAGTTCAATTTAATTTTGCAAAAAGCTATTCAGACTGGTTTTTTACAACTTTTTCAGCAAGCCGGAAAAGAAGAGGATGCTCAACCAATCTCATAAATTCAAGGATTGGAAAAGTTAGCATAAAAGAAGCTTTCAGGATTTTGCGAGATCACGGGGGAGGAGAGTATTCTCCTGATTCTCATTTTCTGGGAAATCGTATTTGCGCCCACGCGGCAAACAGTCTTTCGCGGAATGCAACACAGACAACGGGATCGGTTGTCGCCCGCCTGAAAAAAGATGATACTCTCTGCTGGGCAACAGGCACTTCCGCTCCATGCACATCGGTATTCAAACCGGTATGGTTTTACGGGGATGTTATTCCTGATATTAGCAGGGGACTTAACGGGAGATTCAACCCTGAAATACTCTGGTGGCATCACGAGCTTTTGCACCGCAGTATCCTTTCAGACTATGAAACAAGAATCAGGTTAATAAGCAGGGAGCGTGACGAGCTTGAAGATTCCTTTATTAAGAACTCATCAGGTGTCGCATCAGGTAAAAGCTTTGATCTAACTCTATCGGCTTTCAAACAGGTTCAAGAAATGACTGGCAGATGGATGGAAAGCATAAAGGCTTTGCCGGTTAAGCGCCGCCCCAATTATATTTATCGGAAATACTGGGAAGCTCAAAACAGGAAAGCCGGAATGAGCAGACTGGATAAAGCTCTTTCATGATAATTTTATTCCGACCGGTATTGACGTGCAGTTGCTTCAAGAAAGACTTTTTTCTTTTTTTCTTTCAATTTCATTAAGACAAACTTTTTTGGAAAATCGGGAAGAGAAATATAGCGTAAGGTGTTTCTAACGAAGTTGTCGCATAATTCATTAAAAACAGATTCTTTATTCTTTTCATCAATAAAAAAACGTTCTCTTTTCTGCTCAAAAATAACTTCACTGCCGAGATACCTGGTAATTTCTTCTTTGCCTGTGTCCGAACCGGATAATAACTTAAAAGCTGAATCAACCGGTATTTTTATCATGGCTATTAAAGATATCAGCCATCTGTCCCCGGCCATTTTTTTAGAATTATCATAGATTTTCAGTTGAAGCTTATTCTGAAGTTCCATTGATTTTACAAAGTTGTGTTCCATAAATCCCCTTAACAATCAATTCCATAAACAGCTTGCAAACGTCACTCTCTTTGAATATATCAGGATAGTCTGAAGGAAGAAAGCTTTTTAAGGGCAGTTTTAAAAATTATTGGCGGAAGCGCATGGGAATCGAACCCACCCGGGACGGTATCAGCGCCCCACACCGGATTTGAAGTCCGGGAGCCCCACCAGTGAGCTGTGCGCTTCCGTTTAAAAAAGTGGGCTAATAATAGTGGTATCCATTTATTTGTCAACAAAATATAACGGCTTCGTAAAAAGTCATTCTGCTGTGTTGCGCTTCATCTTTCGTCATTGCAGCGTACCAAAAAGTACGCTTCATTCCTCAAGATTCGCACGCCTTGCATAATGAGCTTTTTACTTTGCCGTCTGAATTTGAACCTATTACGATAATGTCAAAATTTAACGGAGTTTATCATGATAAACAGGGAAAGATTGATCGATACCTTCCGGTTTCTTGCAAAGATTGACAGTGTTTCGAGACACGAAGGTGATATTGCAAAAGAGTTGAAGAAGATTCTCGAATCAATGGGAGCGCAAACTGTTGTTGACGGCGCCGGAAAAAAGACCGGAAGCGATACGGGGAACCTGATTGCAAGATTTCATGGCACGGAAAAAATTCCACCCCTGCTTTTAAATGCCCATATGGACACTGTTGAACCAGGAAGGGGTGTTGTTCCTGTTCTTAAAGACGGTATGTTTACAAGTGACGGAACAACGATACTCGGGGCTGACGACAAGAGCGCCATAGCAGTACTGATAGAGGTGATGAGAGTTCTGAAAGAGAATAACATGCCTTACGGTCCGATCGAGATGATTTTTACAATATGCGAGGAGATAGGGCTTATGGGTGCAAAACATATGGACATGAGCCTTATTACCGCAAAATACGGTTACGCGCTCGATGCGACTGATACGGAAGGGATAATTACTCACGCCCCCAGCGCCAACAAGCTTGACATTAAGATTCATGGCAGGGATGCGCATGCTGGAGCTGCTCCTGAAAAAGGCATAAATGCCATTCATCTTGCGAGCAAGGCAATTGCAGCGCTTCAGCTGGGGCGAATTGATAAAGAGACTACATGCAACATTGGAATCATAAATGGTGGAATAGCAACAAATATAATTCCCAATCTTGTGAGCATTAAAGGAGAAGTCAGAAGCCACAGCGATGAAAAACTGAAAAGGGTGACAGGTGATATAATCTCATCTTTTGAGAATGCTGTTAAAAACTACGGAATTGATTCATCGGACGGGCTTCCAAGGGTTGAAGTAATTGTTGAGGATGATTTTTTAAGGACAGATATTCCCGAAAACCATCCTGTTGTTGTTCTTGCCCAGAAAGCAGCAGCCAATCTGGGAAGGAAAATGATCACAAAGATAACGGGAGGCGGGGCGGATGCCAACATATTTTATCAAAAGGGTATAGTTACGGGAGTAATCGGAACAGGAATGCGCGATATGCATACGGTGCGTGAATCAGTGAGTGTTGATGACATGATAAAAACCGGTGATCTTGTCCTGGAAATAATAAGGCTTCATACGCAGAATCCGTTGCCTGTCACATGGTAAATGCAGATATGCTGAAGAAAGATAGGCTGAAGGCTAAAAACCTGATTTGTTAAAAGGAACTTATAAATGCTCGCATATTTTGACTGTTTTTCAGGAATCAGCGGCGATATGACTCTGGGTGCCTTCATAGACCTGGGTGTTCCTGCTGAATGGCTTAAAGAAAGTATATACAAAATTCCTTTAACTGATTTTGATCTTTCTGTTTCGGTTGTTTCAAGAAACGGGATCAGCGCAAAGCGGGTTGAGGTAACAACTTCTGATTCCGCGACAGCAAGGGATTATAACCGGATCAAAAATCTTATCTCGGAGAGCGATCTTTCCGAAAACGTTAAAGACAAGAGCATTTCTGTTTTTGAAATAATTGCTGAAGCGGAAGCTGTAATTCACGGATGTCACAAGGAAGATGTTCATTTCCATGAGCTTGGAGGAGTTGACGCTATAGTTGATATTGTCGGGACTGCACTATGTGTCGAGTATCTGGGGATAACGAAAATATTTGCGTCGAAAATTCCCATATCTTCGGGGTTCGTAAACTGCCGCCACGGAAAAATCCCTGTTCCAGCACCGGCGACAATATCAATTTTAAAAGGGATTCCGGTTTATGGAGTTGATATAACCCACGAAAGTGTGACGCCGACAGGCGCGGCAATCATAAAAGCTTTTTCAGAGTCTTTCGGAATTTTTCCTGATATGACGGTCGATAAATCAGGTTACGGAGCCGGAAAGCATGTTCTTGAAAATATACCAAACCTGTTAAGAATAGTGACCGGCAGGTCTGACGAAAAGACAGTATATTCAAAAGACATGATAGTGCAGATTGAAACCTGTATTGATGACATGAATCCGGAAATATTCGGGTTTTTAATGGACCGGCTGTTTGAAGACGGAGCTCTTGACGTTTACTGGGCACCTGTTTTTATGAAAAAAAACAGACCCGGAACAGAGGTGCGTGTCATTTGCCATCATGAAAAAAAGGATGATGTAATAAAGCGAATCCTGTCTGAAACTACTACCCTTGGAGTCAGATATTACGAAGTTGAAAGGAATATGCTGTCAAGAAAGAATGTAGAAATTAATACAATTTACGGAACAATCTCTGTTAAATGTATTATAAACTCTGACGGAAGCACACGCTTTGTTCCTGAATATGAGGTTTGCAAAAAAATTGCCCTCGCAAAAAAGCTGCCTCTGAAAAATGTTTACGAAAACATTTTAAAGGAAATTGGATAGCTACACAATTCCTTGACAAAATTTGCGCCTGAATATAGAAACAAGCCATGAATTTTAAAGAAAAGCTGGTTATGTTTCTTGCAACAGGCTGTTTTGTTGGAAATATACCTATCGCTCCCGGTACTTTTGGTTCTATCGCGGGGCTTTTATTTTGTCTTTTTTTATCAAGGGCGAGATTCCTGTTTGCCTCTCTGATTGTAATTGTGTTTATTGTTTTTGCTGTATGGATTGCCGGGGAAGCCGAAAAAGTCATTAAGCAGAAAGATCCAGGCCGTATAGTCATTGACGAAATTGCGGGAATCATGGTAACGCTTCTGGGACTTCCGTTTAATGTTATATCAGTAATATCAGGTTTTTTTATCTTTAGAATTTTGGATATCATAAAGCCTTTTCCAATACGTACAATAGAAAATAAACTGTCAGGTGGAGCAGGCATAGTAATGGATGATGTCGCTGCCGGAATAATGGGTAACTGCCTGTTAAGGTTAATATTTTATTTAGTTAGACTCTAGGCTGAAGGCTGAAGAAAGATAGACTGAAGGCTGTAGGCTGTAGGCTGAAGGAACTATTCCTAAACACCTTCAGCCTACAGCCTACAGCCTAAAAGAAAGGTTATGGATTGAAATTGAATACTGAAAACGAAAAAAATAATATCGAAAGCGAAGTAAAGTTAAAAAAGAAGAGCACTCTCAGAGAGAACATAGAAGCTATTATTGTAGCCGTAATACTTGCGATGTTTATCCGAACTTTTATTGTGCAGGCATTTAAGATACCTTCGGGTTCGATGAAAGAAACTCTCCTGATAGGAGATCATATACTTGTGAATAAATTCATATACGGGGTCAAGATCCCGTTTTTGAGAACTACTGTAATAAAAGTTAAGAATCCGGCGAGAAACGATATCCTTGTTTTCAAGTTCCCCGAAGATCCGGGCAAGGATTTTATAAAAAGAGTCATCGGTATTGCGGGAGATGTTGTTGAGATTCGTGACAAAAAGATTTATGTTAACAATATGCCGATCGATGACAAATTCGGCTTATATACCGACCCTCATTCATTTCCGGCCAGTTTTCAACCACGGGATAATTTCGGGCCGGTAACAGTGCCTCCTGACTCTCTGTTTGTAATGGGGGACAACAGGGATCACAGTTATGACAGCAGATGGTGGGGATTCGTTGACCTGAAAGCTGTTCAGGGAAAAGCTTTCATGATTTACTGGTCGTGGGATAAAGATAATTTTGGTGTAAGATGGAACAGGATAGGGAAAACATTG
>JAWOHP010000029.1:0-12746 GCA_046485065.1 Desulfobacterales bacterium
TGACATGCCGCAAAAAAATCAAATAACGTACCAGATCGGAAGACGGCTTGGAATTTTTTCACGTTTATCCGACATGCGGAACAACCAGAGGCTTGAAAATGCCGAAAAGGCATGCAAAAGTCTTGGCATAACTCCTGAGAATGTCGATAATGTTGTTGATGAACTTATGCAAAGATTTGTATAAAGAAGAAAAGGATTCGAGGGGTCAAGGGTTCAAGGAGTTGAGTTTGAAGGCATAAGGCGGAAGTCAAAAGTCGGAAGGGCTAAGCTGCTAATCCGCCAAACAGTGTGGCAGACATTCTAAACACCTTCAGACTAAAAAATACGATATACTATATTCGATGTACGATATTCGAACCAGAAACCAGGAACCAGGAACCAACACATGGCGAAGAAACCTAAACTGAAAGAACACCGGATAAACAGGAACTGGTGCAAGGGATGCGGTATTTGTGTGCATTTCTGCCCCAAAAATGTGCTTGAACTCGACTCTGAGGAAAAAGCGGTTGCGGTACGAACCCAGGATTGCATAGCATGCAAGCTATGCGAATTAAGATGTCCCGACCTTGCCATAGAAATAATCACTGAATAGGGTTATCATATGAATGAAAAAAATGTGAAATTTGTTCAGGGGAACGAAGCCTGCGTGGAAGCGGCATTATATGCCGGACTCAGTTTTTTTGCCGGCTATCCTATTACGCCTTCCACAGAAATCGCCGAACATCTTTCTGTAAGGCTCCCTCAGATAGGCGGCAGGTTTCTCCAGATGGAAGATGAAATTGCATCAATTTGTGCAATCATAGGAGCGTCTCTGACCGGCAATAAAGTCATGACAGCTACAAGCGGCCCCGGTTTTTCACTTATGCAGGAAGCCCTTGGCTATGCGGTTATGGCCGAAATTCCATGCGTGATCGTAAATGTTCAGCGCGGAGGACCTTCAACAGGTAATCCTACGCATGTGAGCCAGGGTGATGTAAACCAGGCCAGGTGGGGAACACACGGAGATCATGCAATAATAGCTCTCACCGCGTCGAATCACCAGGACGTATTTTCCGTAACGGTCGATGCATTCAACATGGCCGAAACATACAGGACTCCTGTTATCCTCCTTTTCGACGAAATCATAGGGCACATGCGTGAACGCTTAGTAATTCCTGAAAAAGGAGAGATTCCTGTTGTTGAGCGGCTTCGAACTTCGGTAAAAAGAGGGGTTGATTATCATCCCTACCTCCCGAGGGAAGACGGACGCCTCCCGATGTCAGACTTCGGCGGAATTCACAGGTTTAATGTCACGGGTCTTTTTCATGACATGTGGGGCTTTCCATCAAGCGATCCGGCTGTTGTTCACGGGCTTCTCCGCCATCTTGTAGACAAAATCACAAATAATGAAAATACCATTGCAAGGTACAAGGAATATTTTCTTGAAGATGCCAGAACAGTTCTTGTTTCGTACGGCTCCTCGGCACGCTCCGCTCTTCATGTGGTTAAAAACAGGAGAGCAAGGGGAGAGAGCCTCGGACTTCTTGAACTACAGACAATATGGCCTTTTCCCGCCCAGATTGTAAGGGAAAAATGCGCCAAAGCGACAAGCGTGATAGTTGTTGAAATGAATATGGGGCAGATACTTCAACAGGTAAAAATGGCCGTTGACAAGCCTGAAAATGTATATCTTGCAAACAGTATCGACGGAGCGCTCATAACTCCGACCGATATAAGAAACATAATGCGGCTGATCAGGGGTATGGGAGTATAGGACATGGCGATAAAAGATTACATAAGAGAGAGATTCTTTCCCCACATGTGGTGTCCGGGATGCGGTCACGGCATTGTTTTAAACGGCCTTATAAGAGCCGTTGAACAGCTTGGAATAGATAAGAGCGACATTGTAATGGTTTCAGGCATAGGCTGCTCATCAAGAATTTCCGGTTATCTTGATTTTCACACCCTGCATACGGTTCATGGCCGGGCGCTTGCCTTCGCAACAGGAATAAAAATGAGCAGGCCGGAACTTAATGTTATAGTTCCGATGGGTGATGGTGACGCCCTTGCAATAGGCGGGAATCATTTCATACATGCCGCGCGCCGGAACATAGACATGACAGCAATAATCATGAATAACCGGATATACGGAATGACGGGGGGGCAGTACTCACCCCTTTCTGGTTACGGAACACTTGCAACGACAGCGCCATACACAAACATAGATCATTCTTTTGATATCATTGAGCTTGCAACGGCCGCTGGCGCTACGTTCGTGGCGCGCACTACAACATATCATGTCCAGCAGATTCCCGAGATTATTAAGGAGGCTATTAATCACAAGGGTTTTTCGGTGGTTGAAATTCTATCCCAGTGTCCGACTTACTTCGGGAGAAAAAACAAGGAAGGCGGCGCCGTTGAAATGATGGAGCGTATGAAAGATAATACAACTCCGATAGGTTCAAAAGCGAAGCAGGAGAACCAGAGCCTCATTGAGAGAGGTATATTCGTAAAAAAAGATATGCCTGAATATTGCAGCGAATATGGAAAAATCATCGAAAGGGCGATGAAGGGAAAGTAATCATGGAAAGAGTAAGGATTGTATTTTCAGGTTCCGGCGGTCAGGGAGTAATTACCGCCTCCATAATAATTGCAGAGGCAGCCGTGCTTTATGATAACCTTGTTGCGGTTCAGTCCCAGTCTTACGGAGCTGAAGCGAGAGGCGGCGCAACAAAGTCCGATGTGCTCATATCAGACTCTGAAATAAATTTCCCCAAGGTAACGCATCCCAATATCCTTGTCTGCCTGACCCAAGAGGCATATCATAAATTTTCACCCATCATCCGCCCCGGAGGTCTCCTTATTACCGATCCCAGATTTGTTAAAATTCATAAAAAAGTCGATGCCCGCCAGAGAGAACTTCCAATGTACCAGACAGTCATGGATCAGATAGGGAAACCGGTTGTTTTCAATATATGCATGCTTGGAGCCGTAATCGGAATAAAGGAAGTTGTAAGGCCCGAATCGATAATAAAAGTTCTCGAGAAAAGAATACCGGCAAATATGATTGAAATAAACAGAAAAGCTCTTGAGCTTGGAATAAAACTGGGAGAACCGTTTAAGGCGTGAGCCAGAAACCCGCTACCAGCCGCGCCGGCATATACATACATATCCCTTTCTGCGTGAGAAAGTGCCCTTACTGTGATTTTTATTCCATAACCGATAATTCGCTTGTCAAAGAATTTGTCGATGCGCTGATACATGAAATGGCCATGTACAGTGAAGTCGGGCTCCTGTTTGATACTCTTTATATCGGAGGCGGAACTCCTTCGATCCTCGAACCGGCAGAAATAGACAGGATTATAGAAAATGCGCTTTCCCTCTTCCAAATAACATCCGATCCCGAAATAACGATTGAAGTCAATCCCGGAACAGTAACTTACCGATCATTAAAGTCTTTCAGGCAGTCGGGCATAAACAGGATAAACATCGGAGTTCAATCTTTTCACGAGAAAATTCTGAAATTCCTTGGAAGAATTCACTCGGCGAAAGAAGCCGAATCAGCAGTCGATTGGGCCCGAAGCGCCGGGTTTGATAACCTTGGCATGGATCTGATTTATGGTGTTCCGGGACAGAGGGTTAAATCCTGGCTTTTTGATCTTGAGACAGCCCTCCGGTTTGAACCTGAACATCTCTCCTGTTACATGCTAACTTATGAACAGGGAACACCTGTTTATGAAGATCTAAAAAAAGGCAGGTTTAAACCGATATCAGAATCCCTTGCGGCCTCCCTGTTCGGATCAACGGGAGAATTTCTCGAAAACAATGGCTATACCCATTATGAAATTTCCAATTTCGCGCGCTCCGAAGAAAAAAAATCAAAGCATAATACAAAATACTGGACTTTTGCTCCGTATATCGGACTCGGTCCTTCGGCTCATTCATTTTCCGGAACAAGACGAAGCTGGAACAAAAGAAATGTTTCCGAATACATAAAAAATGTTGAAGCGGGAATTCCACCTGTAGAAATAAAAGAGGATCTGACAAAAGAACAGCGGATGATTGAAGCCATCTTCCTTGGCCTGAGGCAAAAGCGCGGTATAGATATCTGTTTATTTAATGAAAATTTCAATGTAGTGTTTAAGGATCTATTCAGTGATACCATTTCATATTTAAGCAAAAAAGGGCTCGTAGTTATTCGCGATAACAGGTGCGCTCTCGCAGGAAAAGGAATGGTTCTTCTTGACAGCATTTGCGCCGAATTTGTATGTAGGATATAAACAGTGGAGAGGCATGAGGCGAAAGGCGGAAGACAGGCTATAGGCTGAAGGCTGAAGGTAAAATTTGATGTCCGGTGTTCGATATTCGATGTTCGATATTCGTTTTTTTTGCCACTTGAATCCCTGAACCCTTTTTTAACTATTCACTGTTCACTATCAACTATTCACTGTTTTGATATTCGAGGTACGATGTACGATATTCGATGTACGAACCATAAACCATAAACCAGAGACCAGAGACCATTTTATTAATGAACAGATTCTATGTTTTTATAATCAGAATTATACTAGGTGCGGCATTCGCCGTTTTATTGTCCCGGTTTTTTTATCCGGACTGGAAAATCATGTATGTCGCGGGACTGGGTGCTTTTTTAGTCGCAGTGGCGTACGTCCTTGAATACTGGAGAAAGAGGGATAAGTGAAACAGATTGTTCTTGGAACTGCCGGGCACATTGATCACGGGAAAACAACTCTTGTCAAGGCCCTCACAGGCATAAATACCGACAGGCTAAAGGAAGAACAGCTCCGGGGAATAACAATAGAGCTGGGATTCGCATGGCTGGATCTTCCGGGAGGCCTTAGAATCGGAATCGTGGATGTTCCGGGACATGAAAAGTTTGTGAAGAACATGGTTGCCGGAGCCACAGGCATTGATGTTGTAGCGATGGTGATAGCCGCGGATGAAGGCGTTATGCCCCAGACAAAAGAGCATATGGAGATATGCCAGCTTCTCGGGGTTAAGTACGGTTTTGTTGTCCTAACAAAGACGGATCTTGTTGACGATGATTGGATGGAGCTTGTAACAGATGACATCAGTAAGTTTGTAAAAGACACTTTTTTAGACGGCGCCCCTATTCTTCCGGTATCCGCCGTAACCGGAAAGGGAATACCCGAATTTATAAAGACGCTTGATGAACTGAGCCCTAAAATACCCGGGCGATCCTCCTCCGGCCTCTTCCGCCTTCCGGTTGACAGGGTTTTTACAATGAAGGGATTCGGCACTGTCATAACAGGCACCCTCATATCCGGCAAGGTAGAAGTCGGCGAAACAATCATGATATACCCTTCAGGCGTAACTTCCAAAGTTCGCGGAATCCAGGTTCATAACGAAAGCGTGAACGAGGCTGTTGCCGGCATGCGGACAGCAATCAATTTTCAGGGGCTTGACAAGACATCCGTGGTTCGGGGAGAAGTTGTTTCAACGCCCGGCGCCCTTATCCCGGGGTACATGCTCGATGTTTCGCTTCACTTCCTTAAAAGCAACAGAAAGCCAGTCAAAAACCGTACCCGTGTAAGATTTCATACCGGCACAAGTGAAATTCTCGGGAATCTTGTTCTGCTTGACAGGGATGAGATTCTTCCCGGTGAAGAGACCGAAGCCCAGATCAGGCTCGATTCTCCGACAGCGGTCGTAAAGGATGACAGGTTTGTTTTAAGGAGCTTTTCTCCCGTAAGAACAATTGCAGGCGGACAGATTCTCAATCCGGTCCCCCGGAAGCATAAGAGATTCAGGCCGGAAGTCACTGAAGCTCTGAAAAATATTCCAAGTCTCTCAGCTGAAGAGCTGGTCGGTTATTATGTTGCCGAATCCGGATACATGGGAGTCTCCTTTTCGGATTTGAAAGTCATGACGAATATAACCGAAAAAAATCTTGATGGCAGCTTGCAGAATCTTCTGTCGAAAAAAAAGATTGTCCTGATTGATAAAGAAAACAAAATTTATCTTCACCAGGCCGGTATTGAAAATCTCAAGAAGGAAATGCACGATTTTATTGACGCTTATCACAAGTCAAACCCTCTTAAAGCAGGCATGCCCAAGGAGGAGCTTAAATCCAAACTGCCGGATTTTTTAAACCCGAAGCTTTTCATTCTGATAATAAACCAGATGATAAAAGATAAAAATGTTGCTCTAGACGAGGATATGGTGCGTCTCGAAGGGCACAGGGTTTCACTCGGGGAAGACCAGAGCGACATAAAAATTAAAATAATAAAGGCCTTTAAAGAGAGCGGACTCACACCCCCATATCTGAAGGAGTTGGTTGAAGAGTATAAAATGGATGCCGCCAGAGCGAAAGAGGTGCTCACGCTTCTTGTGGATGAAGGGATCGTGTTAAAGGTCAAGGAGGACCTCTACTACCATATCGATAATATCAATGACATCAAAAACAGGATAATCGAATTCTTAAGGAAAAACGGCGAAATGACAACTCCGCAGTTTAAAGATATGACGGGGGCATCCCGCAAGTTCCTGATACCTCTTCTCGAATATTTCGATTCGAAGAATGTGACAATCCGTATAGGGGATATTCGGAAATTGCGTAAAGGATAGAAAAAATATCTCTTGAAATACATTATCTTATTTGATAGGAAGTATTGAGGCTTTTGAAGAGTGCCTAATATTTATCCAAATAAAAGGAAGGCAAAAATAAAGACTTAAGTTTCCGGTTAAAGAGAATAACCAGAAACAAGAAACCAAATATGGTGGGTGTAGCTCAGTTGGCAGAGCACCGGGTTGTGGCCCCGGTTGTCGAGGGTTCAATCCCCTTCACTCACCCCATTTTTATTTGCGCCCGTAGCTCAGCTGGATAGAGCGCCGGACTTCGAATCCGTAGGCCGCAGGTTCGAATCCTGCCGGGCGTACCAATTATCATTGATTTAGGCATAACTTTCCCCCTGTTCACCCGGCAGCCATTTCCGCAGCGGAATAATCATTATTATAAATTTGTTTTAGGTTTATTTATATATTGATACCCCCTACTCCCTATTTTTCTGATGAAACAAAATAGTTGACCTTACCTTCTCCGGATAATTGTTTGACAGCCATCTGTAAGTCTTACATCATAATATCAGGAGGTAACCGAATTCGGAAATACATTTGTTAAAAAGAAATTTGTCATTTTATGACGGGTCTTTCCAAATCTATAATTTTCTGATAGATACAGAAGCGGCTTTGCATATAACCATGCCAAGTTAAAAATATTGGATTTCATAAAGGAACCGGATTATGGGCGATACTTCAAAATCTTATATAAGCTTACCACGGGGAGGGATATTGATACCGACAGCCGGAGGCAATATTCAATTTGGAATCCCTCCTGAAACGATTAAAGATACGATGAAACTTGAATGCGGTGTTCCGACCACATACATAGTCCCTAATTATATGTTTGACATTACAAAAGGGCTGTCTTTATCGGATATTGAATTTCCCGTATATTTTAATTTCTTTATAAATAAACGGAAAACAAGGGTTGTCTGCAGCGAAAAGCAGCAGAGGAGAATTGAGGATGTTATATCTGAAGCTTTATTCGGGCCGGAAACAATCGATGTAAAGAATGAATTCGTCGAAGGTGAAGACACGCCGGGATTCACCACTCTGAAAAAGGAGATGGAAAGTTTCAAAAAAGGGCCGGCAGCATCAAAAGGCGTGCTCTCCCTCGACGATTTGGTTGAATTCTACGTTCTTGACGATAAACTGGCCGCAGGATTTGGCGATATCAGGGTGCATTTTGACAATTATTACAATTTAAGGGTTTTCGAGAAAGAAAATGAGATTGCACTTGTTGAACGGGATTTCCCTATCATGCCCAGGAAACCTGATCTACCCGTGCTTCCACTGGATTTTCACCCGCCACTGTTCGGCATAACGACACTCGGCACAGGTCACGGCTTTGATCCAAATGCCAATACCTCGGGCCTCATAATCTGGGTTAACAGACGGGGCATTGTTGTCGATCCGCCGGTGAATTCAACCGAACAGTTACTGCAAATCGGCGTAAGCCCCAAACTGATAGACAAGGTTATTTTGACACACTGCCACGCTGATCACGATGCCGGTATTCTGCAGAAGATTCTCCAGGAGGGGAAGATCAATCTGTACACTACAAACACGATTTTCAAGAGTTTTATGAAAAAATCCGCGGCGTTGACCGGTATCGAAGAAGAAATGCTGAAAAAACTGGTTAACTTTTTTCCGGTATCGATTGGAGAAGCGATGATTATCGGCGGCGGCAAATTCAATTTTAATTACACGCTGCATTCAATTCCTACAATCTCCATCCAGGCCTCGTTGCACGGAAAAAGCATGATCTACAGTTCAGATACCATGAATGATCCGGAGTATATCGGTATATTGTATGAAGAAGGAGTCTTAACGAAAAACCGCAGAGATTTTCTGACTGATTTCCCCTGGGATCAGGATGTTATTTTTCATGAGGCAGGCGTACCGCCGATTCATACTCCATTAAGTTATTTATGCAGCCTGCCTGAAGAGACCCGAAGGCGCATCTATCTGGTTCATGTTAATCAGGATTCGATTCCCAAGGAGAGCGGATTGCGGATAGCGCCTACAGGATTGCAAAGCACAATAGAACTCGATGTCCGTCCTTTACCTTATGAGAGTGCAATTGAAATGCTTGACGCATTTTCTCACATAGATTTGTTCAAGACTCTTGCCTTCGAAAAAGCCAGGGAGTTCCTGCTTGCCTTTGAAATCAATAATTATAAGAAGGATGAAGTGATTTTTCACAAAGGCGATAAAGGCGACAGGTTCTATGTTGTAATAACCGGCGAAGTGGATATTGTTCTTGATGGCAAGTGCATTACAACCTATGGAACCGGAGGTTATTTCGGGGAAAAGAGTTTATTCGTAAATGAAAACCGTACTGCAACGGCAATTGCAAAATCTGATACCAGGTTACTATCAATCCGGAAAGATGAGATGCTAAGTTTTATACGAGGTACAGAAAGTGAACGTCTGTTACGTCAGATAGCAATATTTCAGAATGTGGAGTTGAGGGAGACTCTTAAAAACAACTCGATCTTTGAAGCTTTGACTGCGACACAGCAAACAGAATTGCATGGCCTGATAAGACCTTTTTACAAGACCTTCCATGCCGGGGAAAAGATTCTTGATAAGGAAACAGGATCAAAATCCGCATATATAATCGTGGAGGGGAATGCTGATGTTTACAGGAAAAGTGATCTGATTTCCACGCTGACAAAGGGCAGCCTGTTTGGTGTGAAAAGTGTATTCAGGGAAAGCGGACCATATCTCTTTTCGGTCATTGCCAGGAATGACGTTCGGCTATATTATATCGGGCACAAGGATCTGGAAAAGTACCTCGATAAGAATCCCGGAGTTCACATAAAGATGTATCACTACCCGTATTAAACCGCCCATGCTGCACCACCTTAAAGGCAAAATCGTCGGTCAACTGACAGCATCGCCCGGAAGCGCTTTGGCAGTATTATCGGATGGTGATCTCGACGCGTCGGTTTTTCGGCTCAGGCGTGTTGTCAGGCGTAGCAACCATTAGATTTTTCTCGCCATGCGAAGATATAGTTAGATCTTGCACTTTAAGGCCGGCATTTTTAATGATTTCTGCAACAGATTTTGCACGCTCCATACCGAGGATTTCGTTTGCCTCGACCGTTCCCATGGTATCAGTATGACCGATTACCGACACATCGGGAGCAGGACGATTTTTCGTTGCTTCCAGGATCGCCGGTATCATGGCCTGCGATTCAACTGTCAGGACCGTATCACCGATATTGTAGTGGAGCACAAAGCTGACCGGCAACGGAGGTTGCGCTGAAAACGCCTCGCCGAAGTCCCTCTTGATCCTGCTTTCGTCAACCGTGTAAGGTGAACTTGCGGTACCATCCAGGTCAACACCTGAGTAGGATTTGTTAAGCAGAACATCACCCTCCGTTGTGCTCACCGACAACTCACCCACTGTTCCGTCCTGGTTGTTCATTAGAACGACATAAGACTTCGGTGCCGATGAGACCGGAGGAGGAGGCGTTGCGCAACCCACAGCAACGAGCAGAGTGACACAAACCACTAACCCTGTTTTAAGATTTAAAATCATCTTTGTTCTCTTCTGTTTTATGGTTCAATCTTAACAAGGTAGTGAGTGCCGCGGATCCCGATAGTGCCAGTAGGCGTCTTCATTGTCACGGATTTAGGCTTGAGCTTGGCAATCGTTCCCGACACAACCTGCAGGGAGCCTTTCGCAATACTCGTGCCGAACTTCAGGTTATCCGTCTCGGGCGCATACAGGTATTCATCAACCGTAAGCTCGGTATCCGGCCCGAATGACATAACGGTATTGTCCTTGAAAGTGACACCCAGCGTTCCTCCGGGTCCTGTCTTCAGGGTATTCCCGATCTTAATCGGCATACCGACCTTTGCAATGACAGCCTTTCCGGTATCAATCACCTCCGCGCTTCCCGAGACTGTCTTTACGAATCCAATCGCATCCTGGGCCCATGCCGGAGACACGACCAGGAGCATCAGGATTAATACCAATGTAGTATGTATCATGATTTTACCTCCCGCAACCAATTGTAGATTGAAAAAACTCTCATACCGGATATTTTGGTGTCTATTTTTCCTTTAAGGTAATTATATCACCTTTCTCGCCCGTTTTCAAGCGTTTAAGATGAAGCAGAACAAGCGGGTCCCGCGGACGCTCCTGCGCGAGTTTTTCGAAAGCTTCCATCGCATCCGGGTTGCATTGCTTCAGCAGTTCGAACGCTGCCTCGTAAACGGTGTCCCGTTCCGGTTCACCGCTCGTTTTATCTGATGTTGTAACCGGTTCGTAGATCATCAGGGATATCGATTTCCCTTTCAGGATCATTGATCCAATGGGCCGGACAACCGCGCCGGGGCAACCGGATAGGGTCGCTTCGGACACGCAGATGAGCGTGCCAAGATGCTTGTTCACATTTTCTAGACGCGCAGCCGTGTTGACAACATCACCCAGCGCGCGGTAGTCGAACATGGTCGAGCCGCCGAAATTTCCGACTATGACTTCGCCGGAGTGTATGCCGATGCGAGTCTGCCCGAAGGCGATGCCTTTCTCGTTGAGATCATTCGCATATCGTGTTGCAAAAGCATGCATCTCCATGGCGCATTTCAACGCCCGCGCTCTATGATCCGGCTGCACAACCGGCGCCGAAAACATGATAGCCACGGCGTCTCCGACAATCCGATCGAGTGTCCCGCCGTTACGGAAAGCTATCGTGATCATCTGATCGAGATATGCGTTGAGAATTGAGACTGCCTCAGCCGGATCCATTTTTTCCATTAAACCTGTAAAATCGGTAAGGTCAGTAAAAACAAAACTGCACTCCTGGCGTCGTCCCCCCAGTTCTAGCTGGTCAGGATTGTCAACGAGATAATCGACGCGGTTGGGAGATACGTAGCGTGAGAAAGCCTCACGCACCCAGCGCTGACGTCTTTCGCTGGTTCTGTGATGGATTACACTGCCCAGGATGAAAGTAACCAGCAGCGATAGCGAGGGAATGACAGGATCCAGCAACAGACCGTAACGGGTGAACGCTGTCCATGCGCCCAATCCGGCGGCTAAAAGAAACGCCACGGTGACTCCGGCCGATATGATAGCCTGCATGGAAAGAGCTATGATTCCGAGGGATAGGCCTCCGATTACTATTACCAGAGCTTCAATGGACCCCGCCCAGGATGGACGATTCAGGTAAGTCCCCGTGAAAATTTGTTCGAGTGCCTGGGCGTGTACCTCCACGCCCGGGATGATGCTACCCATCGGGCTGAACCGGAGATCCATCAGTCCCTGCGCAGATGTGCCAACCAGTATTATATGACCATCCACCTGTTCGAGTGGCACTTCTCCCGCAAGCACTTTCCAGGCCGGAAGGTAACGATCCGGGACGGGCCGCGTGTAATGCACCCAGATTTCACCCCGGGGTGTTGTCGGCACAATGATCCCGCCGATTTTAATCTCCTGCACACCGGTTCCCTTTTGTGCTGCGGTCTTCACAATGTAATTTATTTGTCCCTGGGCCACCCTCAACGACTCGGCGGTGATGGAAGGCATCACCTGATCGTTCAGTCGAACAACCAGTGGGACGCGGCGAACAACTCCATCCGAATCAGGGATAAACGTTAATGCGCCGTTTCCTGCCGCTGCGCTCTCCAGCAACGTAATCGACTTCACCGCGCTTGAAAACGGGTGAAGGAAGGAAAGAGGCGGCTCCCCCGAAAAAATGACACGAAAGGGACGGGCCGGGAGCGGTCGTTTTAGACCTTCGCGCTCGACTGCAAAGCCGAGTACCACGTCCCCCTGTCTCAGAGTCCGGGCCAGGACCTCATCATGATCGGGAATCTCTTTAAGGCGCCGGCTGATATCATCTGACAGGTTCCAGATGGCCGACATCGACTTCGGCGATGTCCGGTCCGGCTCGGCAAATACGATGTCCAGGCCAATGGCGGCTGCACCTGCCTTCTGCAGTTTATCGATAAGTTCGGCAACCAGCGTACGGGGCCAGGGCCACTGGCCCAGGCGTTTCAGGCTTTCCTCGTCGATGTCGATTATGGGGGCTGGGAATGGCAATTCCGATTCCCCGCAGCTTTGGACCAGGGGCGTGTCGCGGTTGACCCGGACGAAGACTGTCATGGGACGTTCTTCGGAATCCCCTTTGGGCAGCAGGGCGAACGTTGCG
>JAWOHP010000089.1:0-11941 GCA_046485065.1 Desulfobacterales bacterium
AATTGGTGAAGTTTATAATAACGGTAAGTGGATTCCTGTTACCGCCGGAAGTGTTGTATTCATACCCGGGAATGAAGAGCACCAGATAAGAAATACCGGCAGCGAGTTATTGGTTTTTGCTTGTCTTATCCCGTCAAAAGCTCCTGAGTTATAATAAACTGTCCCGAGTTTCCTGATATTATTCAGATTGGAGCGATATTGAGAATATCGAATATCGTACATCGAATTTCGAAGTGTTATGTTCGAAATACAAACGGCGGTATTCTGGGCTGTACGGTTTCCATGGATGTCCGCCAAGGATCTGTGGCGGATTGAAGAAAGGACGAAAGATCTCATATTGCAATGACAGCAAAATCAGAGCCGTTGGCCAAAAGGCCAACGGATGAATTTGCTGTCATGACAATAGAGGCTACGCTAAGTTAAGTAAATTCAACGAAAGTAACAGCTCTTACTGTGCCTGCCTCACAGGAAATCCGCGCACTACCTGCAGTTTCTCCGGCAAAAAGAGTGGCTGTTGCAGTTCCGTCTGAATTTGTTACAGTTGAATAGACCTGGCTGCCGCTTGAGAAAAGCCCCAGATTCGTTGTAAATACAACGGTTGTTCCGGCTTCGGCAGGTTCTCCCAGGCTGTCTGTTACTTCAGCAGTAATTGTCGTAGAATCAAAACCGTCCGCCACTATAGAAGCGTCCTCAGCGGTAAGCCCAATCGAAGCGATACTGACAGTTCCGATATACACCTCTACCGTTTGTGTTGCACCCCCTGCCGTACAGGTAACCAGAGCTTTTCCCTCGGTGGTTCCGGTCAGGGACACCGTCACTGTCCCTGTCGAATTACCTGTTTTTACGGAATAGACCGGGCCGCTATTATTGATGCTGCCCAGCGTGGTGCTGAATGTTACCTGGGTGCCGATGGTAATAGGCACACCGCCCGTTGTTGTGATGGTTGCGGTAATAACGGATGCGCTTGTTCCGTCTGCCGGAATGATATCCGTCGAAGCAGTCAGTACAATTCCGCCGCCTACATCATCGAGTCCGCCGGATGATCCGCATCCATAGCCCACAATTCCCAAAAGCAAAAACACGCCAATCCACATTGTCCGTTTGATTAAGTTTGCTTTCATAATTTCCCTGCCGGGGTTATAATTGCCCGATACTCAAGTTGAAATTATTGATAAGGCATTGCTTTTTCTCGCGGAAAGCATAGGATAAAATGGTCTCGTATGTCAAGGGAAAATTTAATTGATAGTAATTTCTTGCCTGAATGAGAAATACATTTCTTTTTCTCAGGTTTTATTTTTTGAAGGGCGCTCTTTAAATCTTTCGTCCGATTTTATCTCCCGCATCCTGTCAATCTTGTCGGAGAGCCACCCGATTTTTTCAGCTTTCTGATCGTCAAATTCCGGAACATAGGGCTTTATATCAAGCAGGGGAGTACCATCCACAACATCAATATTCTTGATGTAAAGTCTGCTTTCATTAATATCAACAAGCCGTACAATCGAAAGGCCTAGAGGGTTGGGGCGCCTTGGGGCTCTTGTGGCAAAGACACCCCGCATTTTATCATCCAGAAAAGGGATAACCCCGAGAGAAAAACCCCTTGAAAGATGGAAATGATAAAGCAAAATAATGTGTGAAAATCCATCGAGATCCTTAATCCCGTTTTCAAATTCAGGTTTGATATCAATGGTTCCTTCAATGCCTTTTGCAGCAGCGGGCTGAATCGGCATTTTTTTGGCTTCTATAAAGGGAGTATGAATAATACCTATTGGCCTGTATATTATCTGCTCCTCCATTTTTATTTTGTCTCCTTCTCCGGCAGGTGATTTATTAAAAAATTCAATTTTCAAATTATTTTTTTATCTTTTTCCCATTGTAACATCAATGAATGATTTTTTCGATCTTAAAATGCTTAAATCCCCTTGTTTCAGCGCTAATAATTTAACTGCATAAGAAACGAACATGACAGATTATTAGCCATTGACCGGTGAAGCCCGGAAAGGTATAGAGAAAAAACTGGTTAGCGTAAAATCAGGACACTTTACTTGAGATCATTGTTGACCGGCGGCGCCCATTACCCTGACAGACCTTTTAATAATATGTTGTGCAAAGCTCTTGTTTTCTTATTGAAATAGACATCCTAATACAAAAGAAAGGAATTATACCATGAGTTACGAGAACATTATCGTTGAAATCGGGGAAGATTTTGTTGCTGAAATAACGCTTAACCGACCGGGCAGCCTTAACACGTTTAACATCCCTCTTGCAAAGGAACTCAATCAGGCTCTTTGGGAACTTGACTCTGAACAAAAGGCGCGGGTTATTATCCTGAAAGGATCAGGCAAGGCCTTTTGCGCCGGTATCGATATAAGCGATTTTGCAAATAAAAGCGTTATAGAGTACCGGAACTGGATAGAGTGCATGGAAAACCCGCTGATTACAATCAGCCGTTTGAGCAAGCCTGTTATTGCTCAGGTACATGGAGTTGCTGCGGCAAACGGAGCAGGCCTGGTGGCAGCTGCTGATCTCGCGATCGCAGGTGAAAAAGCACGTCTGGGTCTGACCGCCATCAACGTAGGGCTAAACTGCATTGGACCGGTAATCCCGGTCACCCGGTCTGTGGGGAGAAAGAGAGCTCTCGAACTGTTATTTTACGGTGATCTGATTACGGCAAAGGAAGCATTAAACATGGGGCTTATAAACCGTGTCATACCCGAAGCTGATTTAGACAAGGAAACCCGTAACTGGGCTGCGATTCTGGCGCAAAAGAGTCCACTGGCGCTGCAGATAGCCAAAAAGGCATTCTATGCGGCAGCGGATCTTGATTATTATAAATCTTTCGAATATATGAACGAGGCTTTTGCGCGTCTGTGCTCTACGGAAGATGCCAAGGAAGGGATAAGCGCATTCCTGGGAAAACGAAGTCCTGTGTGGAAAGAGAAATAGAAAAGAATTCGGGCAGATCGGCATAAACTTTCCCCAACAATGCCTTGCTCTTTTTTCAAAGCGTCTTATGGTTTGCCGGGAAACAGGCGGTTGTTGATAAGCAAATATGAGAATACCAAGTTAGAAGGTGTGCACAGAAGCGGGTTCAAATGAGATGAAAACCTCAAGTCCTTCCCGGAGACCCGATTCGACGAGAGACTTCTTGGTTACCATCGCTTTAAAGATGAGATCTCCTGTTTTCACGTCGATTTCGTAAGTAAATCCCTGGCTGACCACGGCTGATACAATCCCTGGAAAGGTGTTTTCCCGGTTCAGAGAAAAAGAATTCCTGCTGATATTAACATCTTCGGGTCGTATTGCCACATGATTGTGATGACTGTCAGCGGGCTGGTTCAGCAGAATTTGGTGCCCCCTGATGGAAGCGGCGCCATTTTGAAAGCTTGCCTCAAAGAGGTTCTTCATGCCAACGAATTCAGCCACAGCGACAGATACTGGCCTGTGAAATATATCGTTGATGGCGCCTACCTGATCGATAGCGCCCTGTTGAATGACTGCTCCCCTGTCAGCAAGTGCCAGGGCCTCACCGAAGTCATGGGTAACCATCAAGAAAGTGGTTTCAGAACTGCGATGAAGGTTTTTAAGGGCATTCCGGACATCTTCTCTGAACCCCGGGTCGAGTGCTGATAAGGGCTCGTCAAGAAGAAGGATGTGTGGCCGGACAATAAGCGCCCTTGCAAGCGCGACCCGCTGTTTTTCTCCCCCGCTCAGGTTCACAGGCAGGCGGGAAAGCAGGTCCCCGAGGTTCAAGATATCTGCAAGCTTGTGAACTCTCCTGTTCCCATCCTCTTTAGAAACAGAATGGAATCTCAGGCCGTATATGATATTTTCCAGAACACTCATGTGAGGGAAAAGCGACTGATCCTGGTAAACGATTCCCACCCCTCTTTTCTCGGAAGGCAGCCTTGTTACATCCCGTCCCTGAACGAGGATTTCTCCCGTGCTCACAGGGATCAGACCTGCTATGGCCTCCAGAAGAACTGTTTTGCCGGCTCCTGTCGGCCCCATGAGCATGAAAAACTCATTTTTCTCAACCTCGAGATGGATGTTATTCAGCCGGAAATTCATAAAATGGATGTTTAAATTCTTTATCCTGATCATGTTTCCCTGGCCTTTCTTAGCGTCAGGATACGGAGGATGAAAAAAAGAAATAGGCAGATAAGAACAAGCAAGACAGCCACAGGTTGAGAGTATTTTAATCCATACCCTTCAAACCGTTCATAAATTAGTACGGGAGCGGTCATAGGATGGTAAGCCACGACGACCACGGCGCCAAATTCGCTGATGGCTCTGGCGCTGCACATGATGATACCGACAAGCATATTCCGCCATGCAAGAGGGAAAGTGATATGAAGAAAAGTGCTGGACATGGTGGCGCCCAGACTTCGCGAAACCTTCTCAAGCCGTGGAGAAACCGACTCAAAACCGCTCTTGGCCGAATGAATATAGAATGGTAGGCCTACAAAGGTCAGGACGGCGATAATCCCCGTTACACTTCCCAGCACCCTGATTCCCAAGTCGCTTATGATCCGGCCGATCCAGTGGTTTCTGCCCGCAATACCAAGGAGAGCAATACCGACTACCGGATGAGGTATGACAATTGGAAGATCAATTACGGCTTCCAGAAATCGTTTTCCTTTGAAGTCATGGCGGGCCAGAAAATAGGCAAGAGGTGTTCCGAAAATAAAGGAGATGATGGCGGCGGACCCTGCAGTGTAAATGCTGAGCATGATCGATCCTGCCACATCCTTGTCTTTGAAGCTCCCCCATAGATCGGAAATCGAGGGAGAGGTGATCAGTTCGATAAGAGGAAGAAGGATATAGGCCGCAATGAACGTGCCGCAGGCAAGGGTAAACCAGAAAAAGGTATCCTTCTCCCTCATTATCCGGATTTTGTTCAATCCTTCACCTCAACGAGGGATTTCAGTTCAACAGGCAGCTTCTCTTTCATAGCCTCGGTAGGGACCCTGCACGGGATAAACGGGGGCTGTCCCATATCTTTGAGGACCTTGAGACCTCCGTCTGGAGCGAGCATATACTTCAGGAAAGCCAGAGCCGCTTCCCTGTTGGGAGCCGTTTTAATGAGCGTCACACCGTAAGTGCAGGAATCGCCCTTGAGGTCCATAAATGTCCCTGGTTGTTTTCCAGTAACCTTAACGACCGCCTGGGAATAAAAGTCATCGTACTTGTAATTGCCGAGGTTGATGTCGTCAGGAAGGACGATGTACTTAAGGCCATGCTGAACGGCAACTGAGAGGTATTCCCAGGCATAATCCATATTTCCTGTCTGGAGCAGGGAAATCAGTTCAACAGATTTGGGTCGGATATTTTCTTTAGGCCTGTTGGCAATAATGGCATCATTGAGTCCCGGTTTTTTATAGAATTTTTCCGCAAGCTGTATCACCATTAGAGCTCTATATCCGCAAGGGTCCAGATTGGGATCTGAGTGGCCCCAGACAACGCCTTTTTTCTGCAGGATATCGAACCAGTTGTCTTTATTTACCTTATCTGCGTACTTACTCTTATCGGTATAGCAGAGAACGAGCTGGTTGGTTGCAAAGCGGATGTTCCAGTCCGCAAAGTCGGGGATAAGCAGTTTATCGATAACTTTAAAGTCCGCAGATGCCACGATATCGCAGGGTTTCTTGAGATCGGTGACCTTTCGTGCCGCCTGCTGGCTGCCGCTACCTTCACGCAGGAGGTCGACCTTGGGATACTTCGCTTCGAAAGCCTTTTCCATGGCCTCGAAAGGCATGGAGAGGGATCCGGCATAAAACATGACCAATTTCCCCTGCGGCTCTGCATTTGCTACTCTGGCCGCCAGCGTTCCCGAAAGAATAAAGCACACACCCATGATGATGCTCAACACAAATGATTTTTTCATGTCTTGTTCCTCCTCATTTTCATTGAAATTTCTGATTCTCATCGATTAAAATATTTGTGGATCTAAGGAATATCTTTCAAAAGCTGTTTCAGTCCTTCAAAAGGTTTTCCTTCGTAAGTATAATCTTTCTGCCAAGAAGCCATTTCAAAACCCCGTCTGAGGTCTGAGAGCAAGGCGCAAGCCGATGAAAAAGCGCAGCATACACTTAGAGTATGTGAGCATTTTGAAGAGGCTTGCAACACAGCTGTCAGGCCTCAGACGGGGTTTTGAAATGGCTTCTAATGTCATCCTCTATGAACACGCTTGTATAGTTATCGTTTTCAATCAACCGTAAGATTTCATGGCCCAGGCAAAAAAAAATATCGCAATTGAAATTGCAAAGTTTTGAACTGATAAAGTCACTTTCTGTATTTGATGCGTGAAGCTTCTTATAAAGCATTTGGCTGTCCGGTAAATGATAAGCCGAAAGAAACCCGATCACGTCGGCTATTTTATTCATTCGCTGATAAACTGAATCAAGATATTGTACTGAGATAATACCAGCGCTTTTTAATCGTTCGTATAAATCCGGGAGCAGCGGTTTTTTTATGATTTCGGGGTGGGTGTTTTTGCTGAGCCAGTTGATAATTCCGGTCTGTGTTTTTGCAACCGAATTGAATTGATCTGTTAAGGCCAAATGACGATTTTTGTTTACAGGTTTTTTAATACCCTCAATATGAATTCTGATACTCCTGGGATTAACCAGTAGATCACCGGCCGCGGTGAATTCGAAATTGTCGGCATAATTGCCGGCACATATCAATGCCAGCTCAGTTATACGCGCCTGAGTCAGCTGATAAATAAAACCTGAATCTTGAAATTCATCAATCTCGTCAATTTTGGATTCGATAAATTTCTCGTTTAATTCATAGGCAAAACAATCATTCAGGCATAGATTGTAATCGAGTAATGAATTACAGTAACAATCGTTATTTTTTCTGACAGCTGATGCCGCAAACCCCATAAGCCAAAACACCCCATCTATTATTGTTCTCTCAATAGATAACGCCTGGATGACTGAGCCCCGCGCAGTTTATCCGGGTTGGGTAAACAGTCTTGTTATGCCAATAAACACATAGCGCAAGAGCGTTATTAACCAAATGCATTCCGTTATGTCAATAAAAATATAACGCTCCTGAAATTTTTCTTGTTTCATTCAGTTGTATTGAGTTATTAAGCAAATAGCGGAATAGAGGCTGTTTCCGGAGCTCATAATTTTACCGTGAAAATACCTCTTCAACCGCGAATGCACAACAATAAATGGTTGCCGTAAAACAGGCCGATCATTGATCTTCAGGCAAGGAATTTATCAGGCTGTCATGACACGATCTAAAAAAGTTCCATTGTATATCCGCTCGAAAGTATGGTTTGAAGACGGTTCGGGGGGGGTTATTTTTGGCATGGGGCGTCTCAAAATGCTGGAAGCCATTGAACGCAAGGGATCGATTCAGGCGGCTGCAAAAGAGCTGAAAATGAGCTACCGGGCCTTATGGGGAAGAATAACGGCTACGGAAAACAGGATAGGCAGGCAGCTTTTGACCCGGAATATCGGCGGTGCAGCCGGCGGCGGATCAAAGTTGACTCCTTTTGCAAAAATTCTGCTGGAAAACTACAGGGATATTCACAAACGCATAGCCATGGAATCGGACCGGCTGTTTAAGGATGAAATCCTTTCCAAAATCACACAAACAGACGGATGATATGGGGCCATGAATCGGCGCCACGTGATAATATCCGATGCGTAATGCACCGCTATATGCCTTGAACACATGATAACATATCAATCACTGGGCAAGAGTTTAGCTTTATGAAACGCCTTAAAACGCTCCTGCCCGATAATGGGCAAGCAATTTATCCTGGAAAAGTTACTCAAGGGTTAGCCATTCTTTCGAAACTTGACCGCACCTTTCTTTCCTGGTTATACGGCCAAAAGGATTCGAGCCGATCCGAAAATGGCGACAGTAAAATGCTTCTTGGACAGTTCTCGATCAAATTCCATTTCCTTCCTCCATGGGTATATCGATCAATTGTGCACCGGCCGGTGTTGCAGGATCCGTGAAGCTAAAGCCTAAGGTGCCCACACCGCTGCCACAGATCAGGATGCCTCGTTCAGCCCTGCCTGACTCAATTGCCAGCATCATTTTCAATGTTTCTTTTCCGGAGAAGTAGCACACCACACGTCGTCCTTTTGGAAAGGACTTCAGTACCTGTCTCTTGCCAATGCTACGGCGGCCTTCATTGCGACACCCCAGAGGCCGCTGTTCTGATCGCTAATAAGAAAGATTGGCAGCTTTGCCAGGAGGCTACCCATGGTATCGGAATCGAGAAATTCCCATTTGAAGGCTTCGTGGCGGATGATCTCGGGATTTTTGGCGGCAACGCCGCCGGAGATATAGAGACCGCCGCGGGAGAGGGTTTCAAGCGCAAAATTCCGGCATGTACGGCCATAGAATCTCGCGAACCATTCAAGCGTCTCGGGATGGAGGGGAAACGCTTCCACCACCTGCGCAGGCTCCAGGTGAGGTCCGGCAAGAAATTCGTGAATTGCGGTTAACCCTCTGCCGGACACTACGTGATCGTATGTTGCGTAATGGATCTTCCGCGCGTCGATCAAAAAATTTTGAAAGGAATATTCCTTCTCGCCGACAAAAGGAAAACAGGCGTGTGCACCTTCCGAAGGAGCTGCGCTGAAGTTGCCCTTTTCATCCGGCACGAGAATGGCCTTGCCCAGCCCTGTGCCTGCCCCGATGACGGCGATCGTAGAAAGCGGTTCTGATACGCCGGGTAGGATGATCTCGGCGGACTTGCCAATTGGTGAAATACAGGAACAGGCCTGTGCCACAAAGTCGTTCATCAGGATGGCCCGCCGGAATTTATAATCGCGCTCGGCGTTGGTGATATCTACTTTCCACGAGATATTCGGTGGATTGCCTATGACGCCTCCAGTTATCGGCCCCGCAACAGCAATAGCAACGATATCGGCTTTCCTCGGATCGAATGGGAAGTCGCTCTCCCGCAGATTTTTCAGAAGGCCGGCAAATGAACCTGCAGTTGAGGTTTCAAGCCAGATCAGGGAAACCAGCTCGAGGTTCTCCTGTTCATCAACCGTGAAATGGGCAAAGCGGCTGCTAGTTCCTCCGATGTCTGCGGAGAGGATGTGGCGTTCCGTTTCAGGCATGGCGTCAGTTCTCCCTATCCGAATTATTTTCTTCCTGGCCGTTCCACTCTATCTGAACGCCATGTACCAGAGAGGCGTCGATGCAATAGGAAAAATGCACCGCATGAGCGATGGTCAGCGCGATGATTGCCTTCTCCCGTTCGGTCAGCGCTCATTCGGCGAAGACCGAACCGTAGTAGTAGAAGAATTTGTTGGCCAATTCATGCGCATCCTTGCCGATTTCACTGATTGTGCCAAGGTCTTGCGGGTCAAAATAGGTCTCCATTGCATTTCCTCTCTTGATCAATTTTGAATGGTTATCGCCTTGCCCATGGGCGCTCCATCAGCACTCCCTTGTAGATGGCGTAATCATGCGTTTCAACAGCCATCATCGCCGCCGTGCCGGAAAAGTTTTCCAACGGGTACTGGCAAAAAAGAAGATTCCCGGGCAAGCCCGCATCCGCACCGGCCATTTCTTCCATTTCCCGGAGGTTTTCAAGCGACCAGACTTTCTGCTTTGTCCAGGACATTTCGCCGAACACCCTGAAACCACCACGAGACGCAGCGGCAACCTGCGCGATATACTCTGCGTGGCTGGCCGGGGTATCCATTCCCTCGCTGAAATGCAACTTGCCCTTCTTTCGGAAGTTCTCCGGATCGGTTCCCCGTTCCTGGAGCATCCGTAAAATGCTTTTTGTTTTTTCAGCAGGGGCCACCAGGAGCACCGTATCGCCTTTCTTGAGTCCTTCGAGCACATACGAAGATCCGACATCCAGCGCTTCAGGCATCTCAAGACTCAAATGCGTCACATGCGAACCATCGGGCACGGTTAACCCTCCGAATCCCAGAGGTATTTGGCCGCCATTTTCGGTCTGCACAGCTCCTTTTCCAAGATAGTCCTGCAGATCCTGGCTTTTGAACCGCCTCTCATGTTTGCCGCCGACACGGTAGCAATGCAGCACTCCGGTGTTTGTCCATCGCCTTATTGTCATCTCGGATACATTCAGTATTTCCGCTGCTTCTTTGACGTTCAATAACCGTTCCATTCATATCTCCTAATAATCAAACCTGCCCCAGAGGAACCAGGAGCATCGCCCCTGTCATCCGGAGTGACTCGTCATTTTCATTGAGGCACCTTGTCTTCACGGCTTTCAGAACCCGTCCCGCCACCGTCTCAAACCAAAACCAGCGGTTGAATGCCGCGCTTCCCGACAGGGCCGATTCAGGTCGGGTGATGGCGGCCTCAAAGTAGAATGCCTTGAGATCATGGACAGCAAGGCGCAGAGACACTGCGAGGGGTTGATCCATGCCTGCCGGTATTTCCGGTTTTTCACCGAACGCGTAGGAGTCCAGCAGTCTGGAAGCCGCGTCGGGATCGAAATTGCTCACCGCGGTCCGGTCGCGACTTACGAAACCAAGATCGTACCAGGGCCGAAGATTCGCCACTTCATGCCTGAAAGCAGACCTGAGTTTCTCCGTATCCGTTGTTTCCGTGAGATCAGGCGCGAAGCTCACTGGGCAGGCCAAGACGACAGGTTCTTGATTCCCCTCGGATAAGGATTCCGGCGCCTCGTCAGGAAAGTCCGCAAGCACCGGCCCCCCAGAAGCCTCCAGCAGTTGAAGCGCAGCCAGGAGCACCCGGCGCTGAAACATGGGATCTCCGGGGACGCCCAGAGGACGACCAAGTTCAAAGGGTACCCAAAGAGCCCTCGGTGGACGGATTATTTCCGTGTGTTCCCGGATCAGACTGATCTGTGTGGTGGGAATCCCTTCCGATTCAAGGTAATATGCCAGCGCACCCACGGCGCGCGTACAAAACGGTCAGACCGGCACCAAGAGGGCTGCATCCACACCGTCACCTTTCAACAATCCAGCCAAATTACGGGCGGACGCTTCCATCTCTGCCGGGTCGGTAGCCCCCATGAAGGAGTAGTGAAAAGCGGCCACACTCCCGATTGCTCCCTCCTCGGCAAGTTCCCGAAGCCGGTCCAACGGGAACGCCACGTTCCAGTCCCGCTGGAAACCGGTTCGGTCGAAGTTGGTGGAGACGTGGGTCATCACGAGGTCCTTGGCCTTGATGTCTCCGGGAATCACCCGATAGTCACTGGTCTGACCGGCGAATGGTCGATCTCCCCGGCGATGAAGTCCGGCTGTGGAAATCAGGGCCACTCGTCTTTGCGATAAAGCCCGTCCAGTAACCCACGGATGATTATTGAAAGAGGGGCAAGGAAGATTCGCCAGATGGAAACGCATGGGCTCGGTCATCTGATCAAGTCTGGCCATGGAAAACTCCTTTTGTTTGTCAGTTCTCAGTTGCAGGCTTATCCGAAACGGAATGTCCTGTCGGTTCTGTGCTGATCGACCACCTCGTTACTGATTCTCAGGTCTTCATAAACACTCCCGCAATTTTTCCCACCACAAGCTTGTTGCACTTTGATATATAATGTTTTATTTTAATATACACGTTTTGATGGTTTGACAACATCTTTATGCTAAAGTATTAGGTATTGAGTCATCGCTATCATCTACATCATGGCATTCTGGGAACCGAGTAGGCCGACGGAGAGGCGATCTCCGAAGCGTTTTCTCATCGCCTCGTAACCGAGGCTCCGGGCGATAATGGCGCCTGCCTCCGCTCCGATCACGATGAGGAGAGAAAAAACTCCATTCAATAACAAACACTGTTTAGGAGGCATTATGGCTAGCTTTGAATATGATCTGGGGGTTATTGGTGGTGGAGCGGCAGGTCTGACGGCGGCAGCCGGAGGCGCTCAATTTGGAGCAAAAACGATACTTATCGAGAAATCGTCAAAGTTGGGCGGCGATTGCCTCCATTACGGCTGTGTTCCCTCGAAAACGCT